>NZ_DBNHEF010000065.1:0-97590 GCF_057138825.1 Candidatus Defluviilinea gracilis | reverse complement strand
TGTCGATGTTGTTGTCGGGATCGGGGGCGGCGGTTTCGGTCGCGCTTCCGGTTCCGTTGAGGGTGGTGCCGCTGCTCCAGTAGCCGGTCAAGACGCCGCCGTTGAGTTGGCTGGAGGGGATGACGACCACGTAGTCGCCCGCGCCCAGGTTGTCGAAGCGGTAGTAGCCGCCATTGGCGGTGACCGCCGTCCCGAGGGAGGCGCCGGTCGGATTCCCGCCCGCGTCTGCCGCGTAGAGTTCGACGGTCACGCCGTCGACGCCGACTTCCGTCCCGTTGATCGCGCTGGAGTTGTCGGTGTCGAACCAGACGCGGTTGCCGAGGCTGAAGCGGGGAAGCACTGTTAACGTGTCGGTGGCGGGGTCGTTGTTGGTGATGCCTCCATTGGCAGTCAGCGCGCCGGCGGGGATGGTGTTCACGTAGGTGCCGGGGCGAGTGCTGATCACGTCAACGGTGATTATGCAACTATCACCGGGAGAGCCAAGCGCCGCCAAGCCGCCGCCGCTTAATTGAATGGTTTGCGCGCCGGGAACAGCGGTAAGCGTTCCTCCGCAATTGTTGGTTGCGTTGGCGGGGTTGGCAACTTCCAAGCCATCGGGCAGGGTGCCGGGCAAGTTGTCTGCCAGTCCCATGTTTACGACCGGTACGTTGCTTGTGTTGCGGATGGTAATCGTCAGGGTGGACGGCTGGCTGGTCAACACTTGCGCCGGATTAAAGCTCTTGGTAACGCTTACGCCCGGCAAGTTGGTGAGGGATGCTTGTGTGGGGTCGGCGTTGCTAACTCCGTTGAAGGTGGTGACGGACCCGGCGGGAATTCGATTCGTGAGATTCCCGTTGACGTTCATTACAACGCGCAGAGTGAGCGTGCAGGATGAACTCGGCGGCAAAACTCCTCCGCTGAAGGAGAAGGATGAGTCGCCGGGGTTGCCGGTCAGAACGCCGCCACAAGTTCCGGTGTTGAACGTGACCGGGTTGGCGAGTTGCATACCGGCGCCAAGCAGGGTCATGTCATCGGTGAAGGCGATGCCCGTCAAGGTTGCGGTGGTGTTGGGATTAATCAACTGAACGCTCATGGTGGAGTAGGCGCCGCCGTACACCAACACGGGGTTAAATCCTTTGACGATGCCCATGGTCAGGTTTTGGATGGCAAGGAATGCCGATGCGGCTAGCCTCGGCTGGATCACAGTTCCGGTGCTTTGAACAGTGCCGGAAACATTCGCAACGGGAATGGTGTTGGTCTGTGTGCTTGGCGAGCCAGGACTGCTATCTAACCCAACCACATCCACTGTAATGGTGCATAAGCCCGGCACGCCTCCCACTTGGGCGGGAACTGTGCCACCGGTCATAAGAACCTGATTGGAGCCGGGATTCGCCGTGATCGCTCCGCCGGTGCACGTTGTGCTGGCGTTAGGCACTGCGGCAACGCGGATACCGTCGGTGGGGGTGCCGGGCAAGTTGTCGGTCAACGTGACGTTAATCAGAGGCGAATTGGTTGTGTTTTCCAAGGTGATCGTCATTGTGGACGATCCGCCGGACTGCACAGTTGTCGGGTAGAAGGCCTTGGTAACGTTTAGGCTCGTAACGCGGATGGTTGCAGATGTAGGAGTAAGGTTGGAACGCCCTTCGATTGTGGTGATTGCGTTTGCGGGAATCGTGTTCGTGTAAGTCCCCGGCGCTGTGGAGGTAACCCAAACATCAAAAAAACAACTGAGTCCCGCGGCAAGCACATCAGCCCCTGTATTCGTAAAGGTGATGGTATTGGTTCCATTGACAGCGGTCAGTGTTCCACCCGGGCAGTTTTCGGTCGGCACAGGGGGATTGGCGACAACCAAACCCGGCGGCAGATTGTCGGTGAGGTTGATGCCCGATATGGAAATATCGGCTGGCGCCGCGATGGTAATACGCAGACGGCTTGTCTGTCCGGGCGAGATGGGGTTGGTTTGGAATGCCTTGAGAATCCCTACCGGGAGATTGGCGGAATTAACAACGACCAGGTCTGGATTCGTGCTGAACCCGGCATTGCCTACCCCTTGGTTATTTGCTATCGAGTTGGCGGCAATCGCGTTATCATATGAACCGGCCGTGTTGCTTGTGATCGTGAAGACAATGGTACAACTTCCGTTGGCAGGTATGGTGCCGCCGGTCAGAGTGACCGAATTGACTGTATTGGTCACCGCTCCGCCGCACTGCGGGCTTGCGGGCGCGACTGAGACTGTAAGCCCTGCGGGTAGCCCGTCGGTAAAGGTGACGCCTGTTAGCGGAGTACTGCTTCGGTTGGTTAAAGTGATGGTTACTGTGCTCGTGCCGCCGACAACGATCGTCGCGGGCGAGTAGGCTTTCGCGCCAACCAAGGCGGCATTGATCGTCAAGGAGGCGGTGGCGGGCAGGAGGTTCGTGATAGGCTGGTCGGCAGTTAATGTATTAGGGGGGATTGTGTTGGTACGGGTACCGGATATCGTCAATGCGGCTTGCACAGGGATGGAGATGACACAGGTTCCAACGGGCGTGGGTGGCGTTGCGCTGGCGGGGATGGTTCCGCCTGAGACGTTGATCAATGTGGCGCCGACTACATGATTAATAGTAAAGCCGCAGGTGTTTGCGCTTGGAGCGCCAGCAATTGTGATGCCTGCCCCCATGGTCGTCAGGTTATCGGTGATTGCCACGCCGGTGTAAGGCGCGCCGGTTGGGTTTTGCAGGGTAATCGTGAGGGTGCTGGTATCGCCGGCGTCGATTGTCGCCGGTGAAAAAGCTTTCGTAATCCCCACCGGCTGAACGTTTAAGTTTGCCGAGGCGGGAGTATTGTTAGTAACGCCCTGGTTGGTCTGAAGAGAGCCGGGTCCGCCGGGTCCGGCGGGGATTGTGTTGGTATATTGCCCGGACGCGCCGGTAACGTTGACTGCCACAAGACAATCCTGGGCGGGCGTGACTGTGGCATTGTTAAGGGTGATCGTCGTTCCTCCCGACGGCGCGGATGCTGTGCCGGGTCCGCAGTTGGAAAGGGTTAATCCGTTGGGTGTGGCAACGATCAAGCCGGCGGGCAGGGTGTCGGTGTAGGTCGCGCCGGTCAGATTCGTGTCCGCGTCGTTGTTGTTGAGGCGAATCGTTAATACGCTGTTCTGTCCGACAAAAATAGTATTAGGCGCAAAACCCTTGCTGAGAGAGGGAGGCGATACGGCAATGACTGTGATCGTAGCGCTGGCGGGTGTGGTGTTGGTGATGTTCACGATCGTGCCGCCGTCATTCCCTTGTGAATTTAGGTTCCCAGAGGGGATGGTGTTAATCAAGTTGCCGGGCGTCACAGAGGAAACGTTGACCTCCACATAGCACTGACCCGGCGTAGCCCCCACCTGAGGCGGAACAGTTCCGTTGGCGAGGGAGAGAGTCGTTGTGCCCGGAACGGCAGTCACATCGCCGATCGCGCCGCAGGTATTCACCACGTTGGCTGGGTTGGCGATAAATAAGCCTGGTTGTACCCCGATGAGGTTGTCTGTCCAGCTGGCGTTTGTCAATGGGAAGATGTTCGGGTTGAAGATGGTCACCCGCATGACAGACACGCCGCCCGCGTCGATTTGAAGCGGCGTAAACTGTTTGTTGATCTCTGCAGGCAATGAAGCCGCGTAAACATTCTGGGGACGCAGGAAGGTCGCCGCCAGTAACAAGGCGATCAGGCATCGGCGCAGGATCAAAGTAAATTTGAACGTGGTCATTATTTTTCTCCACTTTTGATTTTCCGGGTGATGGAGAGAATGATTGCGTGTCGGCATTGCTACTCATTTGACCGTGGCTTTGTTTGATTAATATAATGAAATGATGAAAATTGAATGACGATCAATTCAAAGGTCCAAGGTTCCCGCACCCGTATGTAGTTATTAATCTTATCCATGACCATTGTACGGTGTACAAAATGATTTCACAATACCCAGAATATTCACTTTTGTTAGGGGTTTTTCAGAATTGTCTAGATCAATGCCCGCGCCCGCGACCAAGAGGAATTTGTTCATGAGCATGTAATATTTCAGCCTGAGTAATCAAGGAAAGATGCTGGGATTTCTTGCCATCAATGGGTATGAGATTATCAGCAACCGAGAGGAATTTATGGAATCAAAAGTAACCGTCTACGGCGCGTATTGGTGTCCCGACTGCCGCCGCGCGAAGAAATTTCTGGGCGAGAATTTTGTCCCTTACAAGTGGATCGACATCGAGCAGGATAAATCCGCTGAAGAATATGTGTTGAAACGCAACAACGGCAAGCGCATCATCCCCACGATCGTTTTTGAAGATGATACATTCCTCGTCGAGCCCTCCAATGCGGAGTTGGCGAAGAAACTGGGACTCAAAACCGAAGCATCGAAGACATACTACGACCTGATCATCATCGGCGGTGGACCTGCTGGACTCACTGCGGCGATCTACGCCTCCCGCGAAGGCGCGGATGTGCTCCTCGTCGAACGTTCGGGACTCGGCGGGCAGGCTGGCATCACGGTGGGACTCGACAACTTCCCCGGCTTCCCCGAAGGCATCAGCGGACAGGAATTCTCCGACCGTGTGGCGCAACAGGCGCGGCGTTTCGGCGTGGAGATTTTGCAGGCAGTGGATGTCGAGCGCATGGAAAGGGAGGAGGGCTATCACGAAGTCTACATGTCGGATGGCAAGCATTATCACTCGCTGGCAGTGTTGATCGCAACAGGCGCGTCGTATCGCAGGCTCGAAGTCCCCGGCGAGGACGATTACATCGGCGCGGGGATTCATTTCTGCGCGACGTGTGACGGTCCGTTTTACAAAGGCTCGAAGGAAATTGTTGTGGTCGGCGGCGGCAACTCGGCGGTGGAGGAGGGTTTGCATCTCACCAACTTTACCGACAAAGTGACCTTGCTCGTGCGCGGCGATAGACTCACGGCGAGCCAGATCGCGGTGGATAAGGTCAATGAACCGAACTCAGGCGTGGACGTGAAGTACAACGTGATCGTGGATGCCTTTGAAGGCAAAGACTCGAAATTGAAGACGATCAAATATCATTTCAAAGACAGCGATAAAATCGAAGAGGTTCATCCTGCCGCGGCGTTTGTCTTCATCGGTCAAACTCCGAACACAGGATTCTTGAAAGATTACGTCGAGTTGGACAAATGGGGATTTGTGCTGACGGGACACGAACTCACGCATGACGAGCACGCCGAACACGCGCCGCTTCCGTTCGAAACGAATGTGTCGGGAATTTTCGTCGCTGGCGACGCGCGGCATGGAAGCACCAAGCAGGTCGCTTCGGCGGTCGGCGAAGGCGCGGCGGCTTCGATTTCGATAAGAGAGTTTTTGCGGAGGAGTGAATAAATTTTATGGGGCGGATCAATCAGCCACAGAGTACACAGAGACCCTTGAGAAAAAGATCTTAAGACTCATTTCTCCCTGCCAGTGACTGTCACCTGCAAGGTGACAGTCACTTTGTTATTTCGACTCTTTGCCACTTCCTCACCGAATTCACCAAAAATATTTTCTTGCAATTTTCAATTTCATCCACTCGAATAACTCTCTCTCCAACCTGACCCATTTCCAGCAAATGCGCGCGGAATGTGCCTGCAAGCAAGCCGCAGGAGATAGGCGGCGTGTAGATTTTGCCGTCCATTTCGACGACGAGGTTGCCGATGGTGAATTCAGTCAATTCGCCGTGTTCGTTGAAGAGGAGAACATCGTCGCAGTCGAGGAAATCTTTTCGAGCGGAGTCGTACATGTCGCGGTAGGTGGTTTTGTGGAAGAGGAATACATTGTTTGAATTCACGGGTTGCTTAGCGAGCGATGCTTTTAAAACAGAATCTTCTTTTGCTGGCTGAAACGGTTTTGCTTCGTGACTCAGGTCGCCGTTTTTGTTGAGCAATAATCGTACGCGTTGCGGGGATATGAATTGGGATGAAATTTCGTTCAAGTATGATTCGATGATTTCATTTGGAAGTGGTGGTCTCGATACGTCCCGCGGTGCTTCGACTTCGCTATCGCTCCGCTCAGCACGCGCGGGACTACTCGACCACCTAAGTTGGGATGTGACTGGGAAATCAAAATACTCTGCTGAATCCAATAAACGTGCGATGTGTTTATCGTGCAGGAAGAATTCATCTTCGGGAGTCCACAGCAGGGTTTCGAGTAACGAGAATTGCGGAGGCGACTCGGTCAGCACGCGGGCTTTGAGCAATGCCTCGGCGTATTCGTCGCCGCTTTCCGAGTCCCAGACGATGCCGCCGCCGACGCCGTATTCAGCGGTTTGAGTCTCGCGGTCAATTAGCATCGTCCGTATGGCGACATTAAATGTCGCCTTACGCTGAGGCGCGATGTAGCCGATGCTCCCTGTGTAGACTTTGCGTGGCGTGGTTTCGAGTTCAGAGATGATCCGCATTGTGCTGACCTTCGGCGCGCCCGTGATGGACGCGCATGGAAATAACGCGGTGAAAATTTTGGTCAGCGACGCATCTGTCTCTGCTCGCACAGTGGATGTCATTTGCCAGAGCGTGGGATATTTTTCTGTGGCGAACAATTCGGGGACGCGAACACTTCCCGTCTTTGCGATGCGACCGAGATCGTTGCGGATCATGTCTACGATCATCACATTCTCGGCGCGATTCTTCTCCGATTCTTTCAACCATTCAGCCTGCTTCACATCTTCGAGCGTGGTGCGCCCTCGATGAGTTGTCCCTTTCATGGGGCGGCAGGTGACGGTCTCGCCGTCTAGTTGAAAAAATAATTCAGGTGAAGCGGACGCGATAACGAAGCGTCCCGCGTCTATGTACGCGGCGTGGTTGTTTTGATTTTGTGTGAGATGGAGGAAGAAATTCCATGTGTCGGCGTTGAAATCTGTTTTCAATCGCATTGTGTAATTGACTTGATACGTGCGCCCGTCTGCGATCTGATTCTTGATTCTTTCGATGGCGGAGTTGTACGTGTCGTGCGAAACGGTCGGGGACCAGGTCAAGGCTGGTTTGGGCGAGGCAGGCTGAGGTAGCGATATGAGGCGAGGCTGAGGGTAGAGTCCAAACCATAAGTAAGGGAAATCCCGCGCTGAGCGGAGCGACGAATGATCTTGGAGGAGCGAAGTCGAAGCGTGTGGTGCGAGCGTGTCCTTCGACTGCGCTCCGCTCCGCTCAGGACGGAAAGTTTCGGTAGTCAGATGCGCGGCGTCAAATGCGGGCGCGGATTCGTAACTGAGGAATCCTGCCGCATAGAATCCGTCGTTGACTGCGTCTTCGATCTCGCGCAGGGCGGGTAGCACGTCGTGTAATTGATCGGCGGAAATTATGCGCTGAGGATTCGTGAAGTGAAGCCACGAGTCGCCGTCGCGTAAAACGATCTCATCCGTTTGTATCATCGCGTGAATTGTACTCGTTGCGGATGATAGAATTGATGAAAAGGAGATGACATGAAATTCAAACAAATTTTTCTTGCGTTGACCGTGCTGGCTTTGGCTTCGTTGGCATGCAGCTTGTTGAGCGGGGGCGGCGGTGGCGGCGACGCGCCCGTTCCGCCCAGTGGAGGCGATTCGCCCGCGACAGCCGCGCCGCAAGATAACTCGGGTGGGAACGCGGATACATCCGCTTCGGGATTTCCGATCACGGCGGATGCGTACAATGTTGTTGATTTGGGCGACGGTAGTCTGTTGTATTACACCAAATTGCCGCAAGCAGAGGTGTTGAAGTTTTATCGCGATGAATATGTTTCGCGCGGCTACGTCGAACGCGCATTGCTCACGACGATTTCAGACGGCGTGTTCAGCATTGTCTACGACGGTGACCCAAGCGGCAAGGCGGTTGTGATTCAAAGTGTTGACCTGGGCGATGGAAGTTGTACCGTCGCGATCAGTTTGACGGATGTTTGATCGAGCGTGAATCGTCCCGCAGGTTTTATTGACTACCATCGTCATTCAGTTAACCTGCGGGACGTTTTTTATGAGAACCCAACTTTTCAAATGGCTTCCCGCCTTGCTGACGATGGCGGTCATCTTTTGGTTTTCCTCCCAGCCTTCGAACGAATTACCGAATTTCGGTTTAGTTGATCGGATCATCAAAAAATCGGGGCACGTCTTCGAATATGCCGTGCTGGCGTTTTGGGTTTGGTACGCGCTGGACTTTCGGAAAGACCTTCGCTGGCTTGTGTGGCTGATCGCAATCCTCTACGCCGCGACGGATGAATATCATCAATCGTTCGTGCGCGGACGATTCCCGTCTGTGTGGGATGTGATGGTTTTCGATCATGCGGGAGCGTTGATCAGTTTGTGGGTTGGGCAACGTTACAGATACATCTTGGATAAAACGTCCCGAAGGATGCCTTGAAAAACTTTGTTGAGTATCCAAGACCTTTGGGACGGCTTTTGTTGACCAATCTCCAGTCTCTAATCTCCAGTCTCTGGTTCCCCAATTCTCCAATTCTCCAATTCTCCAATTCTCTCTTTCCCTTTACTCAAATTCCAATTCCAACTCCTCATCATCTTTCCAATCGTCGGTGCGGTTGATCTCGATGTCGCTGAACAAACCTTCCTGATGCGCGTCGATGCGATAGCGTTTGATGAGTTCGAGCATCGCCAAAAACGTGACGACGATCTCCAGCCGCGACGCGCCGTCAGTGACCATTGCTCTGAACGTCGAGCGTTGCACATCTTTCATGATCTTTGCGATCATGTCTATCTTTTCGCGGATGGTCACACGCGGCGGCGCGATGACCGTTCCGAGCGGTTCTTTCGCCCTGCCTTTTGCAAACGCCGATTCTGCCGCCATCACTAATTTTTCAAGCGTGAGGTTCGACAGGTCGAGTTTCGGTTCCACTTTTGGAGGCGGAGCAATTCGCAAGTACGTCCGCAAGTTTTCGTCTTGGCGCCCATGCAACCAACCGCCGATCTCTTTGAAGCGTTTGTATAACTTCAACTGGTCAACGAGCGACTGCCCCGCATCTTCCTCGCCTGCTTCGCGCGCAGGCGGTCTTGGTAACAACGCTTCCGATTTTATTTGCAACAACTTCGCCGCGATCACCAAGAACGCGGAGATCTCGTCCGCGTTCAACTCTTCCATGCCGTTGATGTACGCGAGATATTGGTCCGTCACCAGCGCCAGCGAAACGGCGGTGATGTCCAACTCGGCGCGCTCGATCAAGTCGAGCAACAGGTCGAGGGGACCCTCGTACACGGGCGTTTGGACGGTGTAATTCAATTGTCGTCCGAGCAGGTTCTCCATAGGTTGAAATTATATCGTAGTAACGACTTAAGTCGTTACTACGATATAATCCTTTTATGTCAAAACTATCCCATCTCGACGAACACGGCAACGCGAAGATGGTGGATGTGAGTCACAAGCCCGACACCGAACGGATCGCCATCGCGCGCGGCGAAGTTCGCATGAAAATAGAGACGTTGGATTTGATCCGCGCGGGGCAGATGAAAAAAGGGGATGTGCTGACCGTCGCGCAGATTGCAGGCATCACCGCTTCAAAACGGACCTCCGACTTGATTCCGCTTTGTCATCCTCTCCCACTCTCGAAAGTGGATGTAGAGCTGACGCTCGACGAGTCGCTCCCAGGCGTGATCGTCACCGCCACTGTGAAAACAATCGGCAAAACAGGCGTGGAGATGGAAGCGTTAACCGCCGTCTCAGTCGCCGCGCTGACGGTTTACGACATGGCAAAAGCGGCAGAGAAGACGATGACGATTCAGAATATCCGCTTGATTGAGAAGCATGGCGGGCAGAGTGGCGATGTAGTGAATCAGTAATCAGTAATCAGTGAACAGTTAGCAGTGAGCAGGTAGAAAATGAAACTAGATGCGATAAACCTTCAAAATAAATTATCCAAGTTCTCCGAGCATTGGTCGCCGAAGATCGTCGCGCAGATGAACGATTATCAATTCAAAGTGGTGAAAGTGTTGGGAGAGTTTGACTGGCACGATCACCCCGAAACAGACGAAACCTTTCTGGTGTTGAAAGGCACGCTCGATATCCACTTCCGCGCGGGGCATGTCGCTTTGAACGAAGGTGAAATGTATGTCGTCCCCAAAGGCGTGGAGCATAAACCAGTTGCCAATGAAGAATGTCATATTTTGTTAATTGAACCTGCGGGTACAGTTAACACAGGCGACGTTGTCAGTGAGAAAACAGCCCCGAACGATGTTTGGATCTAAACCCGTAACGCGACCCTTCGATAGACTCAGGACAAGCATTCATGTCGCAATTTGCGCGGAACAATGTCTAATATGAGTTTATAAATGAACCACGTAAAATTACTTTTCTTCGCCACCATCCGCGAACGGATGGGAGTTCGATCGGTCGACTTGGATGTGCCGACTGACCTGACAATTCAAGGATTGAAAGACAGGCTTTCGTTGGAATATCCGAAGGTGAAAGATTCCATGAAAAGCGTGTTGGTCACTATCAATCGTGAGTACGCGTTCGATGAGGCGGTCATACCAGCGAACGCAGAAATTGGTCTTTTCCCTCCCGTCTCAGGAGGATGACCTTCAACATGCAACCTTCCAACCTTCCAACCGTTTTCTCCATCACCGAAGACGAGATTGACTTGAATGATCTCCTCGCGCAAATCACGCTCACGTCTACGGGCGCGGCGGCGATATTCACGGGCATGGTGCGCGGCGAAACGAAGCGCGGCGACGAACACCAAACAGAATATCTTGAGTACGAAGCGTACATCCCGATGGCGGAAGAGAAGATGAAACAAGTTGCGGACGAGATCCGCGCGAGGTGGGATGCGATTGAGGGAATCGC
Source organism: Candidatus Defluviilinea gracilis (assembly GCF_057138825.1). Taxonomy (NCBI): domain Bacteria; kingdom Bacillati; phylum Chloroflexota; class Anaerolineae; order Anaerolineales; family Candidatus Villigracilaceae; genus Candidatus Defluviilinea; species Candidatus Defluviilinea gracilis. The sequence goes on along the minus strand of NZ_DBNHEF010000065.1, from coordinate 86,852 downwards.
CATCGTTCAGCGCATTGGCAAACTCTACCCGAAGACCCCGACTGTGTTAATCGCTTGCACTGCCGCGCATCGCGATACGGGAGTGTTCGAAGCCGCTCGGTATGGGATTGACCGACTCAAAGAGATCGTGCCAATTTGGAAAAAGGAAGTGAGTCCCAGTGGCGAGTTTTGGGTGGAAGGGGAGTACATCCCGAAGGCGGGGGAATGAATTACCCTCGCCATCACCCTCACCCTTTCCCAAAGGGAGAGGGGATACGCGACGCGTTCCTTGCGATCAAAGATGAACAGATCGTCGGCTTTGCGAATTACGGAAAAGAACACAGCGGCGATAGCAAATTTCTCGGCGAATTGTTTGCCATTTACGTGTTGAAACAATTTCAAGGACAAGGCGTCGGCAGGGAGTTGGTCAGGCGTGGGGAATTTCGGCTGGAGGGAGGGGTGAAAGGCTGAGGGGAGGAAAAGATTTACGCGGCAGAGTCAGGCGTCGGCTGGGAATGAGGCGCGTCAAAGGGCTGGGTTTAATGCGTGACGAGTTCGCTTGTCCAGTGTTCTTGTGTGTATCACATTATTATCGTAGAGGACTGAATGGAAAAAGTTGTTATTACAGGAATGGGGACGGTCAATCCGTTGGGGTTGAGTGTGGGCGAAACGTGGCGGAATTTAATCAACGGCGTTTCGGGGGTGGCTCCGATCACGCTGTTTGATTCGACCGCGCATAACGTTCACTTTGCCGCAGAGGTCAAGAATTTCAAGCCGGAAAATTATATGGATGCCAAAGAAGCCCGTCGGCGGGATCGGTTCGAACAACTTGCCGCCGCCGCGGTGAAAGAGGCGTTACAGGATTCTGGGTTGACGATCAACGAGGAAAATGCGGGTCGCATCGGGGTTGTTTTGTCTTCGGCGATCGGGGGCATTTTGTCGCTTGAAGAGGCGGTCGTCATCAATATGAAAGAAGGACCCCGCCGAATCAGCCCCTTTCTGATCCCAATGTTGATGGCGAATGGCGCGGCGGGTCATGCCGCGATCGATTATCACATCAAGGGTCCTTCGATGTCGGTGGCTTCGGCTTGCGCTTCGGGTTCCGATGGTATCGGAATGGCGTTTCTGATGTTGCGGGCGGGCATGGTCGATGCCGTGCTGGCAGGCGCTTCGGAGGCGACGATTTGTTCAGTAGGCGTCGGCGCGTTCGACCGGGTTGGTGCAATGTCGCGCCGGGGCGGGGATTATTCGATGACGCCACAGCCGTTCGATAAAAACCGCGATGGGTTGGTGATGGGCGAGGGCGCGGCGGCGCTCGTGCTGGAAACTGAATCGCATGCGAAAGCGCGCGGCGCAACGATCTATGCGGAACTTGCGGGATATGGGGCAACGGCGGACGCCTATCACATTACCGCGCCGCATGAACAAGGGGTGGGCGGAGCCGCCGCGGTGCGTATGGCTCTCCATTCGGCGGGGGCGAATGTGGAGGAGGTAGGTTACATCAACGCGCATGGGACTGGGACTCCGCTCAACGATAAATCTGAAACGAGGGTGGTCAAATCTGCGTTTGGCGATCTAGCTTATAAAATTCCTATTTCGTCTACTAAATCGATGACCGGGCACATGCTTGGCTCGACCGGCGCGGTGGAGGCGATCTTCTGCGTGCAAGCCATCCGCGAGGGTATTCTGCCGCCGACCATCCATTACGAAACGCCCGATCCCGATTGTGATTTGGATTATATTCCCAATCAGGCGCGGGAGAAGAAGATTTCGTTCGCCATCAGCAATGCATTTGGGTTTGGGGGGCATAACGCGGTGCTGGCAATTCGGAAGTATTCTTAGCAGAAAGCCATTAACCGCGAAGACCGCTAAGAGCGCAAAGATTTAAAGGTTTTCTTAGCGTTCTTTGCGTCCTTAGCGGTTCAAAAAGGTTCAATAAAACTGGCTTGTCCATCCCGAAAAGCCATGCTATAATCCGCCGTCGCTCAAAAAACCATTGTAAGGAATAAAGAGAATGTCGCAGATACTCAAGGCTCTCGAAGCCAAAAAAAATGAAAAAGTGCCCGCCATGCAACCCGGCGACACAGTAAACGTTCACGTGAAGATCAAGGAAGGTGAGCGCGAACGCATTCAGGAATTCAAAGGGACGGTCATCCGCTTCCGCAAGGGCGGCACGGAAGAATCCATCACCGTGCGCCGTGTGGCATCGAACGGTGTTGGCGTCGAACGCACATTCCTGCTCCGCTCGCCCCGCGTAGATAAAGTGGTGGTCGAACGCCATAATAAAGTCCGCCGCGCTCAGTTGTACTTCATGCGAGGGCGCACCGGCAAATCTGCCCGCCTCAAGCAGAAGTTCGATAACTAGCGAAAGCAGACCTCGCAGGTTTTCAAAACCTGCGAGGTCTTTTACAATAGGGGGCATGAAACCGCTCATCGGAATTACCACCCATCTCTCAAATAACGAATACGGGCAAACGCGCATCGTGCTACAACAAGCGTATGCGGATGCCATCCACCAGGCGGGAGGCGTCCCAGTTTTGATTCCATCGCTTATTGCAGACGATGGCTGGGACGCGCTTTACGCCAAACTGGATGGGATTCTCCTCTCCGGTGGAGGCGACATCGCCCTCGACCATTTCGCGGGAGAAGCGCATCCGCGCATCTCCGATGTGGAGCCTGAACGCGACACCATCGAGTTGACTCTCGCCCGAACCGCCGCAGAGGACGGCAAACCGTTCCTCGGCATCTGCCGCGGGTGCCAGGTGGTGAATGTGGCGCTCGGCGGGACGTTGTACACGCACCTGCCAGATCAATTCCCCAACGCGCTCGATCATTCGTATCCCGGCAATATGCGGCATGAGTTGGTCCATCAAGTGAAGATCGAAGAGGGGACTCGCTTTGCCGATGTGCTTGGCAACCCCATCGTGCGCGTCAACAGCCATCACCATCAAGGACTCAAAGATATCGCTCCCGCGCTCCGCGTGGCAGGGTATGCGCCCGATGGACTCGTTGAAGCGGTGGAATTACCCGACCATCCCTTTGGTCTCGCCGTGCAATGGCATCCCGAATGGTTGACAGACCAAGAGCCGACGAGGGATTTGTTTAGGAAGTTCGTCGAAGCGGCGCGATGAATTTTCCGCAGGAGGTAATCAATATCCCTGCCTAAAAAAGTCTTCAAGTATCTTGTTTACGAATTCGGGCTGCTCGTACATTGGCATATGACCAGCATTCTCAATAAGCCAAAATTGATTGGGGGCAAGCCACTTCGCAATCACTTGAGCCCAGCGGGTCGCTAGAGTGCGGTTCTGCGCTCCCCAGCCCAGCAATACAGGCGAAAAGGGGATAGGTTTTTGCTGAGGCTGGCTGAAGATGTTAAAGCTATCCAATCCCATCATCAGCCAGTACAGTGACGCCCTTAACGAAGCGTCAAGGCGTTGTTGTTCGGCGAATTGGCGCAGTAAAGGATGGAGATTCGGTTCGTTGTCCGCGTAAATCAAACGTGAGTGCAGGCGTTGTAAGCCGGGGTGACTCATGAAATTCACGATGGAGCGGTGAATTGCTTTTCCTAAAACAGCGCCGGGGCGTAACGTCGCCCAGAATTGCAGGTATGGGTTGAGCATTGGCGCGCCGCCACAGACATTGAACAGCGCAAGCGCGGTCGCTTTTTCAGGCTTTTGTAAGGCGAACTTAAGCGCAATTGACGAACCAATGCAATTTCCCACCAGGATAGGCTTGGGGCAATCTAAGATATCAAGCAGTTCCGACAGACCTTCCACATATGCATCCAGGGTAAGCGGTTCAGAAGGCCGGTGTGATCGTCCAAACCCGGGCAAGTCGGGAGCGATCACACGGAAGCTGGGAGAAAAATATTCAAGTTGATGCGCCCAATTCCAAAGGTTTCCACCGCCGTTGTGCATGAAAACGATTGGCATACCCGACCCGCGATCAAATACATTCCAAATCTTGCCATGTACGACAAGTGGAACTTGATATTTTTCCAGCGGTTCATTTGATGGAGGTGATGGAACAGCCACGCCGTTCGTATGCATCCGGCTAGATCGTTATATCCCTCTTACTTATCGCCCTCGTACAAATATCCCGTCCCTCGAACGCTCACGATGCGGTCGGAAAGTGATGGGAACGGCTCGATCTTGTGGCGCAGGCGGCTGACGAGCGGGCGAAGAATTTCAGGCGCCTCGCGTTGGGAAGTGTCGTATCCTTGCACGAGCAGGACCAACTCGCGGTGCGAATAGACGCGCCCCGGGTTTTCGATCAACACTCGTAACAAGCGCCCTTCGGCGGGGGTCAGGTGAATCACATGATCCTTTTTGCGGATTAGGCGGCGCGATAGATCGATATACGTCCCGTCTTTTAAATTGAACTCGGCATTGCCCTCGTCCACATCGGTGGAGGCGTTTCCGCCTCGCGCCTTCAAACGCGCGTCGCGGCGGGCGAGCCCTTTCTTCACGCTGGCGATCACTTGCGTGGGGGAGGCGGGCTTCAGTAGATAATCGTGGATGCGCAAACGCAAAGCCTGGATCGCCGACTCGGTCGTGGCGAATGCCGTGAGAAGCACGATCTCTGTCTCAGGGGAAATCTGATTCACCACCTGCACAACTTCCAGCCCGTCCATGCCGGGCATGCGCAGATCGACGATCATCAACTCGACCGGGTGTGTGCGGACAAATTCGATTGCCGCCTGCCCATTCGGCACAGAGTTGACAGCCAGCCCTTCGAGGCGCAGAATATCGGTCATGGATTGCCGGGCAACCGGCTCGTCGTCGACCACTAAGATGTTCGATTTCATGGTTTGCTCCCTTGAAGTGAGGAATTCTTATGCTTCCTTAAATGCGATTGGTATTGGTCGCTGATGTTACGCAGTTGAAGCCAGCCTGATCTTCGTAACGCGCCATTTAGGTTGCTGTTGCTCAAGAACAACCTGAATGGCGAGATAACTCTTGCATGGCTGCTTTACCGCGCAACGTCGGTTAGTTATTTCCCGATGGCAGGAACAGCCGAAAGCAGGCGCCAGGCTCCTTGCGATCAACGAGATCGAGCGTGCCGCCGTGAGCGGTGACGATATTGTAACTCACAGTGAGCCCCAGTCCGGTGCCTCCGTCCTTGGTGCTGAAGAACGGCTCGAAGATGTTATTGCGTTGGGTCTCCGGGATGCCGGGACCGTTATCGGCAAATAACAACTCGACGCCGCGGTTCTTGGGGCGCGCGCTGATTTTCAACTCGCCTCCCATTGGCATGGCGTCTAAAGCGTTGAGGACGAGGTTGAAAAATATCTGTTGGATCTGACCGCTCACCACGTAGATCATCGGCAGTGATTCGGGCAAGTCTGTGATCACCTGGATGTTGCGCTGGCTGAATTGTTGCGAGGTGAGGTTGATCACGTGTTTTAATTCTTCGAGTATGTCCACTTCCTCAACGCGCGACGCTCCGGGGCGATAAAAGTCCAACATGCGTTGCATCGTTTTCATGAGGCGGTCGAGTTCGGCGCGAGCAAGGTCGAAATACTCCTTCCGCTTTTCAGCCGCTAGATCTTCGCGCCCGGCGAGGTGCAAACAATTTTGCACCGACTGCAGTGGGTTGTTGACTTCGTGCGCGATGGACGCGGTGAGCCTTCCCGCCGCCGCCATTTTTTCGGCGCGCAGGAGCGCCTGTTGTGATTCTTCCACACGGCGAACATATTCGCGCAGGTCTGCATACAAGCGGGCGTTTTCCATGGCGACGATCGCCTGCCGCGCCAGGACGAAGAACAATTCGAGATCGGCGCCGCGAAATGGACTCACCGACGCGTCGCGCCCGGCGACCAGCACGGTGTGAATGTTCGAGCGGGCGATTGGGATGAGGATGGCGGAACCAAGCCCAATGTCGGAAAGAAGCGTTTGCGTTTCCTGTTCCCCGGGTCCTGTGGCGTGGACGATGAAGGGGTTACCGTCATCGTTTACTTGGACAATCAGATTTGTGGCGGTGGCATTGTCCTCCACAGGAATGGGGTCGCCGATCTGCGCGACGGTGGCAACTTGCCCTTCTTTTACCTGAAAGATCGCGGCGCGCGCGCAATGCAAGTGTTCCCGAATTGCGGCGAGGATCAGGTCGAGCAATTTATTCAAGTCGGTTTCGGCAAACAGGGATTCGGTAACGTTGAATAGCGGACGCAGCGCCTGGACGCGGGCTGTATCGCGCTTTCGTTGGTTATCGATGAGCGCCTGACGAACCGACTCTAGCAGTTCGCCGCTGTTTTCAAATGGCTTGAGAAGTAGTCCATCCACGCCCTGCCGCAAGGCGCGAATGGCGGTCTCGACTGTCCCAAACCCCGTCATAACAAGGACGGCGATCTCAGGTTGCGCGATCTTCGCGCGAGAGATTACGTCGAATCCATCCACCTCCGGCATGCGGATGTCCACGAGGAGCAGGTCGTAGCGATTTTGTTGGAGGTATTCGATGGCGATCGATGGATCGGTCAGCGCGGTGACTTTGTAACTCGAACGATCGAGGATGCGTTTGCAAAGCGATGCGATGCCGGGTTCATCGTCGACGACAAGGATCGAAATAGGCTTCATGTTGGAGTATCCGTTTTCATCTCAAGCGGTTTCAATTTCCCACCGGTAGCCAGACCGTGAATTTCGCTCCCTTGCCGGGTTCGCTTTCCACATCGATATATCCGCCATGGTCGGTGACGATCCCATAGGTGACGGACAATCCCAACCCTGTGCCGCCTCGGTCGCCGCGGGTGGTGAAGAATGGCTCGAAGATGCGGGTCAGTTCATCGGGCGAAATGCCCACGCCGGTATCGGTCACAAATAAGGTGACGCCTTTGTGATGATGTCGCTTGGATATCTTTGTTTCGATCTCCAGTTTGCCGCCGTCGGGCATGGCTTGCAGAGCGTTGTGGACGAGGTTGAGCGCCACTTGCTTGATCTGGTTGGCGTCTACCATGATCCACGGCAGACTGGGGTCAAGTTGAAGCGAAAGTCGAACCCCGCTGGTGTGGAGGAGATGCCGACTCAACGCAACCACATCCTCGACGATCTCGTTGAGCGATGTCTTGGCGCGCGCGCTTTCGCTTTGGCGCGAAAAATCCAACAGGCGGCGCACCACATCGCGCGCGCGATGCGCTTCTCGCACTACGAGATCGAGGTCTTTGCGCGCCTGGCTGTCTGAAGGCGTCTCCTCAAGAGCAAGTTCGGCAAAGCCGGTCACTGAGGTGAGCGGGTTATTAAGTTCGTGCGCGATGCCTGCCGCCATTTCGCCGACCGCCGCAAGTTTAGCGGCTTGCACGAGGCGGCTTTCCGTTTTGCGTTGCGCCTCCATGCGTTCGCGCAGTTCGCCCTGCGTCGAGCGCAGTTCGCCGATCGTCGCTTGGAAGCGCTGGTATTGATCTGCGCTGGTGATGACGCTGGCAAGGATGCCCGCGAGCGATTCAAGCGCCATAAAATCATTATGCGTGAACGCGTTGCTCGAACTGCTTTCCACATCGATGATGCCCAATACTCTTTCGCCGTCTCGGATTGCCACGCACATTTCAGATCCCGCTTCCCAGCCATGGAGCGAGCGGTACCGGCTGTCCTGCGCCACATCGTTGGAGACTAAACTCTCTCCGGTTTCGAAGACGTGCCCGGTGATGCCTCCGCTAATGGGGTATTCGAAGGATTTCATCGCGCGTCGCACCACATTTTGGCTGGTTCCGCCAAACCCGCCGATGGTCAACGCTCCCTGCGCGTCGGCGATGAAGACCGCCGCAAGTTCGTAGGCGAAGTATCGGGCGAGCAATTCCGCCGAGATCTCCGCCACTTGCCGGGCGTCTGTCAAGCCGATCACCTGTTGCACCACCTCGTGGATCAACCCAAGATTTCGGGCGCGTCCCTCCGCTTCTTCGCGCAGCCGCGAGTAGTCAACGAGGCTGGCGAGATGACTGGCAATGACCGCCATGAGGCTCTCGTCGTAAAAATCGAACGCTTCGTTTTTCGCCGCTTCCACGCACAACATGCCGATCGTTTGCCCGCGAAACCGCAGAGGAAAGTACAAGCCGGACGCCGCTCCTTTGTGCACCGGCGTCACCTCTTTGAGTTGAGGATCGCCCAGCCTTGCCTTTTGTTGTTGACCCAGCAGTGTGGCGTACTTTTCCTCTTGCGCATTGCGGATGGATGAGTTCATGTTGCCGTCTTGCGATCGATATTCATGGATCAACCGATTATCGGAGGAAAGCAGGAAGAGCGCGATCAGTTCCGTTCCGAATCCTCTGGCAAGCAGGGCAAACATGCGGCGCGCGATCTGGTCGAGGTTGCGCCCCGATGATACGGTGAGGGCGAAATCGTTCAGCATGGCGAGACGGCGCAAGTGGCTCGCCATTTCCGCAAAAGTAATGATGGTCTCGATCACAGGCGCAGACTGGGTGACGAGATCGATCAGCCGGTTCCACTCGTCGTGTTTGAAGATGCTTGTCCGCCAGACTGCGAGACTGCCGATCACCCGTTGGCCGATCACGATGGGAATACATGCCCAAAGCTTTGTATTACTCTTTAGCCCCTTGTGTGGGATTTCAGCCCAGAGCGCGTCGTCGCGATTAACCACCATTGGGGTGAGGTTGCGATTCATGCGGCGAAGGAGCGGATTGGCGTCGATTAAAAGATCTGTGTCGGCGAGGTGGGGCGCGTTCCATTGCGCGCGGATTTCGAGCGAGTCGCCGCGACGGACAGCGAGCCAGGCTCCCTGAACAGCAACGAGGCGTATAAACGAGGTGAGCGCCCGGTCCAGGGCGCGAGGCATATCAAACGGGTTTTCAGAATCCAAGTCGGGAACCAGAAGCGACGCGGCTACGGATGCGGTGGCAGAGGTGTCGGCAGTTGATTTGTTTCCGTTCATGCCAAACGCGATCAGCCGCCATAGTCGTTGTGAGGCGCTAGAGAGTTGGTTTGCGCCCACAAGAATCACGCGGGTTGCCTCAACCAGCGGGAAGGCGTTTAACCGTCCTGTTTCGAGCCCGCTGGATTCGGGAAGCGAGACTGAACGGCTTTGCCTGCCGCTCACCGCGCCGCATAGCCACGAGTCCACCTCTGCTTTGGAGAGAAATTCGAGCAACGACGCTTGATTCTTTTTCGGAAGATGGTGGCTTTCAAGGATGTGCCACGACCCCGCCTCGCGCTCGACCAACGCGCTCCAGGCTGTTTCCTCGGCGAGTTGGCCGGCTTCTTTGAGTTGAAATTCGATATTGCTTTGGGAAGGCATCTTGAATGAATTATACAGCAGGATAGCGGATGGAATCTCATCGGGTCTCTGGGAATGACTGCGCTGGCGAACTGTTTGGAGGCTGATAAACGCAGGTGATCGCGGGAATTTCAAAAAGCAAGCGAAAAAAGTTTTGGTTCTACCGCTTTTAACGGGAAACCATTTTTCAAACACAAAGGACACGACGGTCACAAAGGAAAAACACAAGGAATCTAGTACTCTGTCAAGCGTATTTTGATGGGTGAAGGATGCCATTTCGTGAGCAAATTTCAAAACTCGACCCGTCAATTCATGGTTGACACGCTACTAGGCTCTTTTCCCCCCCTTTTGTGTACTTTGTGTCCTTCGTGGTGAGGCTCTTTCCCGTTGATTACGGGACCCCCAAAGTTTTTTGTCGGTGTTTTCAGCGTCAATCTGCGTCGAACGATCAGGCAGGTATCGAGCAACTCCCTTAGAGGCAATCTCAACGCGCGTGGGATGGTAGAATCGTTGTCATGACAGATCTAATTGTAGTAGGCGGCGGGCTGGCAGGGAGCGAAGCCGCCTGGCGCGCCGCGCAACGCGGCTTGAACGTAAGGCTGTATGAGATGCGTCCAACTTTGCAAACAGGCGCCCATCAAACACAAGATTTGGCGGAACTGGTGTGTTCGAACTCGCTGGGTTCCAACTTGCCCGACCGCGCTTCAGGATTGCTGAAAAACGAAACACGCCTATTGGGGTCGATGTTGCTGGAGTGTGCGGAGCAAGCGTCACTGCCGGCGGGCGGCGCCCTGGCGGTAGACCGCGAACTGTTCGCGCAGCTGGTCACCGAACGGATGGAGGCTCATCCCAACATCCAGATCGAGCGCGAGGAAATGCGCGAGATCCCGCCCACGCCTACGATCCTCGCCAGCGGACCGTTGACCTCGCCGTCGTTGTCCGCCTCCATCGCAAAACTGAGCGGCGAGGAGCATCTTTTCTTCTTTGATGCAATTGCGCCGGTGATCCACGCCGACTCGATCAACATGCAGGTCGCTTTTCGCGCCTCGCGCTACGACGCCGGCAATCCGGACGAGGGCGATTACATCAACTGCCCATTCACCAAAGACGAATATTACGCGTTTGTCGAAGCGCTCCTTCATGCCGAACGGATCGAACTCCGCGCATTTGAAGACGCCATCAAAACCGGCGTCAAAGCGGGTCACTTCTTCGAGGGTTGCCTTCCGGTCGAGATCATCGCCGAACGCGGACTTGATTCGCTTGCATTTGGCCCGATGCGCCCGGTGGGGTTGCGCGACCCTCGCACAGGGAAGCGCCCGTATGCGGTTGTGCAATTGCGGCAGGACAACCTTGCGGGAAGTTTGTACAACCTCGTAGGCTTTCAAACCAACCTGAAATTCCCGGAGCAGAAGCGCGTTCTTCGCATGATCCCCGGGCTTGAACGCGCCGAATTCATGCGGTACGGGCAGATGCACCGCAACACATTCATCGCTTCGCCAAAATTACTACGCCCCACGTTGCAACACATCCACCGCGACGATCTTTTCTTTGCCGGGCAGATCACAGGCGTGGAAGGCTACATGGGCAATATCGCCACCGGCCTGCTGGCGGGCGAAAACGCGGCTCGCCAATTGTGCGGCGAACGTCTTCTTCAACTTCCACAAACGACCATGCTCGGCGCGCTCTGTCATTACATCACTCATGCTGATCTCAAAGATTTCCAGCCGATGAAGGCAAATTTCGGCATTCTCGCCCCAATGGATTTCCCTCCAAAAACCGGCAAGCGCGAGCGCGGCGGATTGTACGCCGAACGCGCCCTGGCAGAGTTGCAATCACTGGCACACGGAGAAGCGCAAGCGTGAATCAACGCTCGGTGCGCGTTTACTTGATAGCCATAGGATTGCTCCTCGCCGCGACGCTTGCCTGGTACGCCTACTCGTATCTTACCCAGCCTGAGCCTGCTCCAACCGACTTCGATAGCCTGCGCGCTTACGAGGATGTCAAAACGCAAGTTGCATTTGGTCCGCGCGCGCCCGGGTCGGAGGGACATGCCAAAATCCGCGCATGGATTCGCGCGGAGTTGGAATCCGCCGGGTGGGAAGTGGAAGTTCAAGTTTCGGAACGCTTGGGGAACCCAATCTACAATCTGGTGGCGACGCGCGGCGACTCGAACCCGCCGATCATTTTGGGAGCGCATTACGACACGCGCCTCTATGCCGATAGCGACCCGGATGTTGCCAATCATACAATCCCGGCGCTCGGCGCAAACGACGGAGCCTCAGGCGTGGCTGTGTTGCTGGAACTTGCGCGCTCGCTCCCCAATGATGTGACGAATGTTGCGTTGGTGTTCTTTGACGCGGAAGATAACGGGCGCATCGAAGGCTGGGATTGGATTCTCGGCTCGCGTGAATTTGTCGAGAAGATCGCGTATCAGCCTGAGGCAGTGGTGATCGTGGATATGATCGGCGACACCGACTTAAACCTATTCAAGGAACGGAATTCAGACCCCGCGCTGACGGATGAGATTTGGGCAATCGCAGATGGCTTGGGGTACGGCGGTCAATTCATACCCGAATACAAACATTCGATGCTGGACGATCACACCCCCTTCCTTGAGGCTGGCATCCCTGCGGTGGATATCATCGACTTCGATTATCCTTACTGGCACACAGTGGAAGATACGCCAGATAAAGTGTCGGCAGAAAGTCTTGCGGCGGTCGGTCAAACCTTGTGGGTTTGGGTGGTGGGTCAAAACCCGCAAAACTGATACAATGCCAGCGATAAGGTGAATTGAGGATGCCGAAGAAAAAATCGCCCGGTATGCCCGTTCAGAAAATATTGAGAAAAATCCGCCCGGAGTGGATCAAGCACGTAGGGCGCGACCTTGCGCGCGGCATGGATGTGCGCGCCGGGTTCGAACAACAACTGGACCGTTTTTTCGACCTGCTCGAACAATCGGTGACGACAGGCGACCCAGCCTGGATGGATTCGATCCTGCTCGATTGGGCAAAATCTTCCACCGAAACGAATCTCGAAGAAGGACTGTATCACGTATCGTTCATCATCAACCGAATGATCGCGCTGACCATTCAGGTGGCGAACGAAACCCTGACCAAACAACAATCGATCGATCTGCTCGCTGCGATCATCCCCGTGTATACCTATGGCTTGGGCGTGGTGGCGCGTTACGAAATGGAAACGCGCGTGGCGCACATTTCCGATGAAATGCAACGAGTGCAAAAGCAACTCGAACGCATCGACCGCAGTAAATCCGCGTTTATCTCGGTGGCGGCGCATGAATTGAAAACTCCGCTGACGCTGATCGAAGGCTACGCTTCGATGATGGACGACCTGGCGCGTGACGCCAGAGACAGCGGCATGGGGAAGTTGCTTGCCGGCGTAAATATCGGCATCGGGCGTCTACGCGCCATTATCGACGATATGATCGATGTTTCGATGATCGACAACAACCTCCTGCGGCTCAATTTCCAACCAGCCCAGGTTGGGCAGATCGTAGATGTATTGCGGAAGGAGGCTGAGCCGGTCATGCAGTCGCGCCGACTTCAGATCGACGCAACCGAATTCGAAGGAAGCCGCCAGTGGATTTATGTCGATACCCAACGCATCACACAGGCGCTCCGCAACGTGATCAACAACGCGGTGAAATACACGCCGGATAACGGTAAAATAACCATAAGCGGACGCATGTTGCCCGGGTTCATTGAAATCGTTGTCGAGGATACAGGCATCGGCATTTCACAGGAGCACCAATCCATTATCTTCGAGAAGTTTGGGCAGGTCGGAAGCGTCGGGTTGCACTCCAGCGGCAAAACCAAGTTCAAAGGCGGAGGACCCGGCTTGGGGCTTTCCATCACCCGCGGAATCCTGGAAGCGCACGGCGGAGCCATCTGGGTCGAATCGCCTGGGTATGATGAAAAGGCGTATCCGGGTTCCACATTCCATATCCTGATCCCTGCGCGCACAGAATCTGCCGACCCCGAAATGAGCCGCCTGTTCGATACACTTGAAAAGAAGTTTAAACCGAATGTCGAAACGAATACCTCAACCCACAACACCGCCTCGTGAAAAAGCCTTTCTCGTGGGGGTCGATATTTACCAGCAAAAACATCACTTGCCCCTCGAAGATTCGTTGAGCGAATTAGAGTTATTGGCTGATACCGCCGGGCTCGATGTGGCTGGCTCATTGACTCAAAAACTCGATAAGCCGCACGTCAAAACATATATCGGACCAGGCAAAGTGGATGAATTGAAAATGCTTGTCGAGGAGACGGGCTCGCAGGTCATCCTCTTCGACGACGAACTATCCCCGCGCCACCAACGCGAATTGCAAGAGGCAATCGGAAGAAATGTCCGCGTATTGGATCGCACGGCATTGATCCTCGATATTTTTGCCCTGCACGCCCACACCAAAGAAGGCATGTTACAGGTGAAACTGGCGCAATACGAATATTACCTGCCGCGCCTCACCGGGCAGTGGACGCACCTCGAACGACAGGCAGGCGGAGGCGGCGGGCGCGCCGGTTCCACCGGGGGCGTCGGCTTGCGCGGACCCGGTGAAACGCAACTCGAAGTAGATAAACGCGCCATCCGCCGCGAGATCGCGCACCTCAAAAAAGAGCTCGAAAAAGTCAGCGCGCACCGTCAACGTTACCGCGCCCAACGAAAACGATCGCGCATCCCCACGGTAGCCCTCGTGGGTTACACCAACGCCGGCAAATCCACCTTGTTGAACAAGATCGCCAAAGCGGATGTGTACGTGGCGGACCAATTATTCGCCACCCTCGACCCCACCACCCGCCGCGTGGAATTACCCGGCGGCTATCAGTCATTGATGACAGACACGGTCGGTTTCATTCAAAAGCTCCCCACAGCGCTGGTCGAGGCGTTCCATGCAACCCTGGAAGAAATTTCGGAAGCCGATTTGTTGTTGCACGTGGTGGATATTTCGCACCAGAATGCGCTCAATCAATTTAACTCTGTTCAACAAACTCTCGAGGAACTCGGAGCGCGGCATATCCCCGTGATCACCGCCTTGAACAAAGTGGATAAACTTCGCAATCCGGAGTCGGCGCGCGAGGTGACGAGTCGCTTCCCCAAAGCCGTGGCAATTTCAGGTCTGACCGGAAGCGGCGTGAAGGATCTGTTGAGCCTCATCCAGGAAGAACTGTACGAAACATACGCGCCCATCCGCGTGCGCTTGCCGTATCAACAGGGCGGCTTGATCTCGCTATTCCACGAAGCGGGTCAGGTGGAACTGGTTGAACATGGTCGCGGCGGCGTGTTGATGCAGGGGCGTATTCCCGGGCGGCTGGTGGCGCAATTCAGCGGCTGGGAAGCAGGCGAAAATCATCATGAAAACGAAATGGAAGAAGAGGATGTATGAACTGGCTTTCGAAACTGGTCGATAGCGCTTCGAATTATTTTGCCCATCGCAAAGGTCTATTGCCGATGGTTGGAATCCTGCTCGTGATCGTCAACTTCATCCTCCCGTTTATCTTCGGGTTGAACCTGATCACCGGCAGTAACTTGTTTTTGCATCTTGGCGTGATCGTCGCAATTTTTGGTTTTTTGCTTGCGTGGGCGTTGTGAAGCCGCGCGCCTATCGGATGCGTTCTTCATCGACCCATTCGGCGTGATGGACAACCGCCTCCGCGCCCAACAATACAGGCAACAAGGACTGTAGCGTTTTGACATTGCCAGACGTGAACAACTCGACGCTTCCGCCTGCGGAGGCTGGATTCACAAGCCCGCCCGCCTCGAGCAGACGTTTCGTCTGTTTCGCCACAGCGGGCGCCGGGTCGATCACCCGGACCTTTTCCCCCACAATTTGCTCGATCAGCGGAATGACAAAGGGGTAATGCGTGCAACCCAGCACCACCGTGTCGATGTTTTTCTCAAGCATCGGAAGCAGGGCGTCCTCCAGGATCTGTCGCGTTTCTTTTCCGTCGAGATTCCCCTGCTCGATCTGTTGAACCAGCCCCGGGCACGTGTGCTGAAACAAATCCACGCCATTGCCGAACCTCTCCACCACCGATGTATACAACGCGCCCTGAAACGTTGCCGGTGTGGCAAGCACCCCAACTCTGCCGGTCTGCGTGCGCTCTGCGGCAGGTTTGACCGCGGGTTCCATGCCTACGAATTGAATCTCGGGAAATTTTACGCGCAAGTCCTTCAGCGCCGCGGCAGACGCGGTATTGCATGCTACAACAATGATTTTTGCCTGTTGTTGGATCAGAAAATTTGTAATCGCTTCTGAAAATCGTCCGATTTGTTCCATCGGGCGCGGACCGTAGGGGATATGAATCTGGTCGCCAAAATATACGACTGGCTCGCCGGGCATAAATCCGCGAATGGCTCGCAGGATCGACAGCCCTCCAATGCCGGAATCAAATATCCCGATCGGTAAGTTGGGTTTGAAATTCATATGTCAAAGTCTGATTACCTTGCACAATGGTTTTGGGGACGCAGACCGCGCAGCGCGCTGATTTTCGCTGATGTACTGGTGTTACGCGCCGTCCCGAGTAAGGTGATCAATGTCAAAGTATAAACGGTAACCTTGCGCCATCCGGTCGTCGGAACAGGGCAAACGCATTAGAAATTCACGATGCTTAAAACTTGGCGTTTTGTTCGCGATTCCGCTAATCTCAGTCAAACTGCGTGAATTTTTCCGAGAATGATTAGCGCGAATTCGCGAGGAATAGCGGGCAAAAAAACCCACAGGCCGATTACCCTAATCGTCGGACACAACTGAGGTCAGTGTTTGTAGTAATCCGATGGAAAATCGGGAGGCTGTAACCACCCTAACAGCCCGTGTGGATGGGGCGGACGCGGACTCGGCTTCTCGAACCACACCAACAGGAGGCTGACGCCCAACCCGCATACGCCCAGCCATTGCGTGTTGGTGAGGCTTTCGCCCAACAACAAGTGGCTGAACGAAACTGCTACGATCAATTCGGCTAACCCAAGCAAAGCTGTTTGCATTCCGCCAATGTGCTTCACTCCCAGAAAAAGGAACAGGCGGGACGCAAAGGTCACCCCGGTCAATAGCAGTACGGGAATCCAAGGCGCGGTATCTTGCGGCAGGGTGTGGTCGAAAATGACGTAGGCGGGAACTACCACAGCGCTCATTGCGATGAGCGTATACACGGTCACTGTCGGCGCGGGAACATCGTAGAGCACCCGTTGGTTGATGGGGAGATGGAGGGCATACATCGCCGCCGCGACCAGCATGAATATAACGCCGATAATGTCGATACGACCGGCAATTCCCTGGGTGAGGAAATAGGTGGAGATGCCGGCTACTCCAATGCGCATGAATGTCAGTTTGGACGGGGCTTGACGATCCAACTGAAGCCAGAACGCCACAAAAAAGGGATATAACGAATATAGCATTTGGGCAACGCTGGCTGGCAGTCTGCTCAACCCAATGTAATAAAAAATCGAACCAATCCCATTGATTACCCCGGCGAGCGTTGTGATATACAACGCGGCAGGATAGATGTAAAGAAATTTTCGCCTGATGATGGCAAGGATGATAATTAATAACAACGCCGCCAAACTGGTGCGCAACGCCACCACGCCGAGCGGCGAAAATTTATCTGCCCCCATGGCGGCTTTGCCGAACACCGGCGCGAGCCCCAAAAAAAATGCGGAAAACAGCGCCGAGTTAATGCCTGTAATTCGTCCTTTGTGCATGAGGTTCTCGCCCGTGCTGAATGCCTTCCATCCCGCACCGCAGAGTGGAAAGGCGTTCTAGCCGATCAATGCCCGAACTTCCTGCAGGAATTCGTCGTTCAAGAAATCGCCCTTTTGCATGAGGGATTGAATTTGCCCTTGCAGTCTGCTTTTTTCGTTAACGGTCAACTCCTTGGCTGTGGCAACAATAACAGGGATATTCGCGGTTTTTGGATTGCCGCGTAACACATCCAATACCGCGAATCCGTCCATTTCTGGCATCATCAAGTCCAGAATAACAATGTCCGGATGTTCTTTGTTGATTAGATTGATGGCATCGCGCCCATCCACTGCCTCAAAGATTTCAAAATCGCCTTGCGATTGTAAGATGCGGCGTATTAAACGGCGCGCCTCGCCGCTATCGTCTACCACTGCCACACGCGGGAAGCGGCTGGGCGTCACATTATTCAAAGCGGCGAGCAAGCCTTCCTGCGGAGTTTCCGCCTGCGCGAATTGCTCAGACAGGTTGACGTCGCGCGTCCAGTTATCGCCAAATAGAAATTGCTCCGCCGGGAGCGTATGCCCGGTGCAATTGACAACGACAGAATCGGATGGCTTAATCACGCCAGACCGCACAAGTTTGAACAACCCGGCAAATGCCACTCCTGCGGCGGGTTCGGCAGAAATGCCTTCGAGCTTTGCAAGCACATGCATGGCGCGGAACGCATCTTCGTCAGAAACGCTTTCGAAGATGCCGCGGGTTTCGATAACGCGCTCGCGCAACATGGTGTAGGTTCTGCCGGGGTCTCCCGTGGCAAGGGTTTCAATGCGCGTACTGGGCGAGAGCACCGGCTCAGCCTTTGCGAGTCCTTTTCGCCAGCCATCTACCATGGGCGCGCAACCATCGGCTTGGATGGGTACGATGGCTGGAATCCGATCGATCAGCCCAAGTTTTTTGAGTTCGAGAAAACCTTTATAGACTCCCAGCGGACCCATGCCGCCGCTCACTGCCTGAATGTACCAATCGGGCGTTTTCCATTTTGCGTCTTTTGATCCGCCGTTCAGTTGCGTGAATTGTTCAGCGATCTCGAACGCGATGGTTTTCATGGCTTCGACGGCAGTGATCGTGCGGGCGCCCATATCCTGATATAGCCCGCGTTGCAGGGCAAATTCTGCCGCAATTTTTTTCGCCTGGTCATAGGAGCCGGTGATTTTTACCACCTGGCTTCCATATAAGGCGATCTCTCGCATCTTGACTCCGGGAACGAGGCTGGTGACAAACGCCCATAGCTTGATCCCAGCCCGCGCGGCATACGCGGAGTATGCGATAGCCACATTGCCCGTGGATGCGGCGACCATTTCTGTGATGCCGGCTTCCTTCAGTGTGGCGATGGTGACCGCCGCTTGCCTATCCTTGAAAGAGGAGGTTGGTCCTTGCCGTTCATCTTTGATATACAGGTTGGGTAGACCAAGCATATTGCCCAGGTTTGCGGCTTGGATGAGAGGCGTGCCGCCCTCGCCGAGGCGCAGGGTTGGATTGGGATGATGGATGGGTAGAAGTTCGCGGTAGCGCCACAAGTCGAAGGCGCGATTCGCCAATTCGGAAGGGAAGGTTTTATTGACCTCGTTCAGGTTGTATTCCGCTTCGCGCCACTGGCTGTTGCAGTTTGGGCATTGCATGGAGTTAGGTGTAAAGGGCGCGGCGTGACCGCAATCCAGGCACCGGATGACAAATGACATGGAAATTGATTATCCTATTGACGGTTGATGTAGGTGTGACTCAGGGATATTCTTCCGCGCCAGAGGCGTTTTGCGGAAGGCTTGAACGCCATCGAGCATTTTCCCTTAATAGTGGCAGGCTATTGTACTCGGAAATCTCGCTTATGAAACCGCTCGACTCAACGCCTGTTCGATGGTGGTGATCAATTCGCCTTCTTTGAAGGAAGCCTTGGTGAGCAGGCGCTTTCCGAAATCCTTTAATTGGTTGAGTTGTTCGTTGGTCAAGCCGCCCCCGCTAACCACGAGCACGGGGATATTACGGAGCGATGGATTTTCTGTCAGCTTCTCTAGAATTGTGAACCCGTCGATTTCCGGCATAAAGATATCGAGGATGATGGCTTCTGGGGCTTTTGTCACGATCGCTTCCCAACCTTTCCGCCCGCCTTCAGCCAGGGTCACCTTGTAATGACCCTGCTCGGTAAGGATTTTTTCCATCAGGCGCAAGTCGTTCGGGTCATCGTCGATCACGAGGATTTCCTTGATCGTGCCATCCTTGTCCAAACGGGTGAGCGCGTGAACAAGGTCTTCCTCAAGGATCGGCTTGATCAGGTAATCGGCGGCGCCGAGGCTGAATCCCTTGTTTGCCTGTTCGAGGATCGAGCAGACGATGATGGGAAAATCGCGGGTGGCAGGATCAGACTTCAAGTCGGTCAGAATCGCCCAGCCGTCCATTTCGGGCATCATGATATCGAGCGTCACGGCAAATGGTTTGATGT
Source organism: Candidatus Defluviilinea gracilis (assembly GCF_057138825.1). Classification (NCBI taxonomy): domain Bacteria; kingdom Bacillati; phylum Chloroflexota; class Anaerolineae; order Anaerolineales; family Candidatus Villigracilaceae; genus Candidatus Defluviilinea; species Candidatus Defluviilinea gracilis. The sequence continues at coordinate 67,467 of NZ_DBNHEF010000065.1, read as the reverse complement.
CGAGTATGCGTTGTTTGGCGAGCGCGGGGTCGGTCAATGCGACCACGTGATAACCCTGCGGAGTTAGATAGCGTTCGTATAAGCCGATCACCTGCGGGTCATCATCGATGGCAAGGATGATTTTCCGGTCGAACGGTATTGTGTTGAGCGGCTGGTGGAATAACGGAACGGTGAACCAAAATGCCGAGCCTGCGTTCGCGTCGCTTTGAACGCCGATGCGCCCGCCGTGCAGTTGCACAAGATTGGCGCAAATCGACAGCCCCAGCCCGGAGCCGCCTGTTTTCCGCGTTGCCGATCCGTCTACTTGTGAAAACGCTTTGAAGAGTTTCTCCTGATCCTCGATTGAAATACCGGGGCCGGTGTCGATGACTTTGATGAGCGCTTCCATATTTCCAGCCGGGCTTCGTTGAGTAACGGCTTCCACAGTGATCGAGCCTTCGTCGGTAAATTTGGAGGCATTCGACAGCAAGTTGATGAGCACCTGGCGGATGCGCATCGCGTCGCCGCGCACGGTGGGCATGCCAGACGCAACTTTCTGCACAAGTTGAATCGGTTTTTCTTTGACGAGACCCTTTGCCGTGGAAAGCACGCTTGTGACCATGTCTGCCAGGTTCACTTCTTCGAAGTTCAATTCCATCTTGCCTGCTTCGATGCGGGCAAGGTCGAGCACGTCGTTGATCAGACCTAGCAGGTGTTGTCCCGAGTTGTAGATGGCAGAGAGGTCTTGTTGTTGCATATCTGTGATGGGACCGTCGATCCCTTTTAGGATCACGCGCGAGAATCCGATGATGGAGTTTAGCGGCGTGCGCAACTCGTGGCTCATATTGGCGAGGAATTGACTCTTCAATTTGTCCACTTCGCGCAGGTCTTTAATGAGTTGCTGAGAGAGTTCGTAAGAGCGGGCATTATCGATCGCCACGGCAACTTGATCGCCTAACGATTGAAGCACGGAGATATCGTCTTCGGTAAACGCGTGGGTCTGCTTCGATTGAATATCGATGACGCCAACTGTGCGCTGACCGATCCGAAGTGGGATCGCCAGTTCGGAGCGGGTCTCCGGCAAGTGAGGGCTGGCTTGAAAGAGCGACTCTGCCGCCACATCTTCCACCAATTTGTATTTGCCGGTCTCTGCCACGGCGCCGATAATGGATTGGGGTCCAATCACAATAGAATGATGAGCCGCCAATAATTTCTCGCCCGCGCTCCCTGTGGCGCCTTTCAGGGTGGCGTTGAACCCGGTTTCTTCCACGCTGTAAATGCCGGTGAAATAAAAATCGAAACCTTCGCTAATACGTTCCACAGACTTCCTAAAGATCGTGTCCAGGTCAAGCGTGGATGTGACAATTCTTCCGATCTCGGAAGACATTGCAAGATAGGTGGTCCTGCGTTGCAGGGCTTCCTCGGATTTTTTGCGCTCGGTAATATCGCGCGCCACCCAGAACACTTCATTCTCGTTCAGTTTGGAAATGTTCGCGAGGAACCAATAGTTTTGACCCTCGGCGGGCAATTGATATTCGATCTGAACGACGCTATTTGTGTCCAGCGCCTGGTGGATCGCCTGCCTGAAGGGTTTGTGAGTTTCCTCGGGAAGGATTTCGTCCATGCGCTGGCCCAGTAACTGTTCGGGGGGGCGAAACAGGCGCGAAGGGTTGGTAGGCGCGATACGAGTATAGCGGGTATCCCTGTCGATCACGAGCACCACATCCTGCATGGCTGAGAAAAGAACGCGCAACTCTTCCGCGTTTCTTTGTGTGTTTCCGAAAAGTGTCGAGTTTTGTACGGTGGTCTGGACTTGGGTAAGGATGGCTTCGATCAGGTTGTAATCGTGATCGGAAATACGGTGTTGAGGATCGGAGAAATCGATGCCTAATGTGCCGATCAAGTCTTTTCCGACGATTACGGGCCAGACGAACAGGCTTTGCGTGCCGCGCTCAGCCATCACATCGCGGATGTGAGCCGTAAGAGGGTTGTTCAACGTATCGTTGATGAACAATGGTTTTCGGGTTGAAATCACCTGTTCCGCGGTTGGGTTTCCCTGAATGGGTAATCGTATCCCGATCCCGCCTTTGCCATCCTCTGCTGGCGCGTCTGCCATGACGACAAGTTGGTTCGCCTCCTTGTCGATCAGCGCAATGCCTACATGCAGGGCGGAAGTGATATCCGCGATCTCGTTTGCGATGGTTTGAAGGTTTTTGTTCAAATCCAGCGATTCTGATAGCTCGGTAACCAGCCGGTTGAGGCGGGCGGTATCTTCCACGCGACGGCGGGTCTCCTCGAAGAGTTTTGCGTTTTGAATAGCGATCGCTGTCTGGCTGGCAAACGACGTTAATAAGCGGAGGTCGTGTTCGTTGTATTTGTTGGGGGTGTGATAATCCTGAATGGCGATGGCGCCTAACACATGGTCGCCGGTGAGGAGCGGCACGCCCAGATACGACATGGCTGGCTCTCCCATCAGCGTCTCCCCATGTTCTTGTAACCAGGCGTCGGTTCCGTTGCCGACTAAAATGCTTTCCTTTGTGCGAATCATGTGTCCCGTGAAGCCGCGACTTAATGGTATGCGCGTGATCGAACGATCCACCACCGATTCGCTCACGTTGTGAGGAAAGACGATCTCGTTAGTTTCTTGCTCGTAAAAAGCAATGTAGAAGTTCCTTGTGTCGAACAGGCGCGAAATGCCGCCGTAGGTGACTTCTGTGATCTGTTCGATGCTCAACGCGCCGGTGAGAGCCTTCCCTACTTCGTTGAGAACCGTTAATTCCTCGGCGCGCGTCTGTGTTTCCTGAAATAGTTGCGCGTTTTGCAATGCCAACGAAAGCTGGTCCGCCACCTGGCGGACGAGGAGCTCCTCTTCCGGATCCCAGGCCGGTTTTTCGGCTTCGTTATATACCTGCAGGGTCGCCCATGTGCTGTGACCCGTGTCGAACGCGAGGGAAATATCTTGCTCGCTGGTTTGCGCGCGGATTGGCGCGGCTGTTGACCGTACAGGCGCGGCTAAGGCCGGGGTGGGCGACTCAGGCGTAAGGGAGGGAGGCGGCGGCGAGTCCTTCTTTGAGGCAGAGGACCTGCGCGATACTTCCTGCGAATTAGAAGTCGTCTTCTCCGGTTCCAGCCCGGTGAATAGCTTCTTAAGCCGTTTGTCGACTGGCTTCTTCTTTGACATACTCGATTAACTCCTGTGCAAGGATCCGATATTGTTGCGAGCCTCGACTGGTGGGGCGGTATTGGGTGATGGGCATCCCTGCTATGGGGCTTTCCCTGAGTTTGGTGTCGATCTCGATCACGCTGGTGAAGACGCCCTGCCCGAAGGTGGTTTGCAGTTGCTCGAAGATGTTGCGATGCGTGCGGTTGCGGCGGTCTAGCAGGGTGACGAGGATGCGGTATGCAAGATTTGGGTTGGTCTCCTGCCTGATGCGGCGGATGGAACCCATCATGTTGCGGAGGGCGTACGCGGAAAAATATTCAGCCTGGGTGGGTATGATAAGCAGGTTGGAGGCGGAAAGGGCGTTGAGGGTGATCGCCCCTAGGGCGGGTGGGCAATCGAGCAGGATGTAATCGTATGAAGGTTCAACGAGTTGAACGGCAGAGCGCAGGGTGGTGAGGTAATTGCTCCTCATGGGCAGGTATTGCTCCGCGCTTTCGATGCGCGAATTGGATGACACCAGGTCTAGATGAGGGATGTCTGTTTTTCTGATGGCGACGCTCAACGGCGCATTTTCGATCAACACGTTTGCCGATGTGGTCTCCGCTTCGCCAGTCTCCAGCCCAAGCGCCAGGCTTAGGTTTGCCTGCGGGTCCAAGTCGATCAATAGAACCCGGTGATTTAATTCAGCGAGCGCCGCGCCGAGAGAGAGCGTGGTTGTGGTTTTGGCGACGCCGCCTTTTTCATTTGAAATTGCCATGATATGTGCCATGTGATTACCTCGGGGTCTTATTGTTCATTTTCATTCGACGATTCGGAGATCACCTGTACGCGGTTTGCTCCAAGGATACTGCGCAGTTCGTCCGCCGCCATTTGGATCATGGTTTGCGGGTCGTTCACACTGCGAATTTTGCCGGTGATTTCAGAGACTAACCGTTCCCGCTCTGCGCGTCGGGTTGTTTCCTCGAACAGGCGGGCATTTTCGAGCGCCACTGCCAAACGGTCGGTGACCGCCTGGATGAGGTTGATCTCGTCTTGAGACCAGGCGCGATCTTTGGCGGGAGATTTGATGCTCATTGCGCCGATGACTTGCCCGCGTAAGTTGATCGGCGCGAGGACGGACGATTCTTCCTCCGGGCTATTTGCCTGCCGGACGTGGAGCCTGCCGGCCCCTTCTGGCGTTTGGAGTTCGGGGAAGTCCAGCGGGGTCTTGAGGGGCGCGCCGCCGGTGGGTGATTGTCGGTACCCAACATCTCCGGCGCGCGTGCGCAAATTCTTCCACTCCTTTTGGAGGTATTGGTTATAAAGGCTTTGGACTTCAGACAGGGCTTGTTCTGTTTTTGCAAACAGCCTGGCATTTTCAATGGCAACCGAGACCTGGCTGGCGAGAATGCCGAGGATATTGAGGTCGTCCTCTGTGAATTCACCCCGCCGCTGGCTTTGCACATCCAACACGCCGATCACCTGTTCGCGGATCTTCATTGGCAGAGCCATCTCGGAACGGGTGGATGGGAGGTCGGGGTTGTTGAAGAAAACCGATTCATCTCCCACGTCGAGGGCGATGCGGGGTTTCCCTTCCAGGGCAACGGTTCCTACAATGCCCTGCCCAATCGCCAATGCGTGTCCGCGCAGTAGCATGCGCTGACCGCCTTCGCTGTTTGTGGCTTGGAGGATGGCTGATCGCTTTGTATCGTCGAGCAGGAAGATGCCGACGTGATAAAAGTTGAATTTTTCGCTGACCAGGCGGGTGATCAGGGGGAGGAGAATGTCGGGATTTTTCTCGACGTTGATGATGCGGGATACTTCGCTGATCGCAAGCAGGTCTTTTGCCCGTTGTTCACTTTCAAGGCGCGATGCTTCAAGCGCGGTGGTGCGGTCTGTCACGCGTTGCTCGAGGTTTGCGATCGAGTCGCGCAGTTGGGCGGTCATGTCGTTGAAGGATGCGGCAAGATGGTCGAGTTCTATGGCGCCGGTGCTTTTGGCTTGCGCATGGAGATTGCCGCCTGCGATTTCGGTAGCCACATGAGATAGATCGACGAGCGGGGCAGAGGCGCGTCGCGCGCTGTAATACCCGAACAAGCCAGCCAGGACGGCGATGACCAGAAATAAGGCTAGAGTGCGTATTCCGAGGGCAAAAACATTCTGATATGCCTCGCGCCAGGGTAGCTCGATCACAACAGCCCATTGAAGCGGCTGGAGTGGGACAAATGTGCCAACAACAGTTTGACCACTCAGCCCAACGTATTGTTGAACGCCAACGGTTTGGCTTGAAGTTGCTGAGGGGTCTTTTACGAACTCGCCCAAGTTCCCAACATTGCTGACGTTGAGACCTTGCAAGACCGTGCTGGTGTCTCTGTAGGCGATCAAATCTCCGTGGCTATCCACAACATAGGCGTAGCCTGTGTCGCCTACTCGTAATGAGCCGACAAGATCCCAGATGAATTTCAAGTTGACCTCGGCGACCAGAAATCCCGCATTGCTTCCGGATGTGGTTCTAATCGGCATTGCCAGCGCGATCAGCGGCTCAATGGTATCTTCGTCCACATAGACTTCGCTTAAGTATCGGTCTGAGCCTTGAGAGAGAGTTGCCAACCCTTGTGTGATTTGTTCTTCAAACGCAGGGGAGAGTGTGATGGACACGCGCGATGTGGATTCGAGTTGCTGTCCTTGCTGGTCGATCAGGGCAAGTTGCCTGAAGGCCGGCTCCAGGTTGAGGAGTCTGTCCAGGAAGGAGGCTTGTTCTGATGGAGATGCCTCCAGGGGTTCTGAAAGGCTGATGGCGGCTGTCATCGCGCTGAACTTTTTCTCGATAAAATCGCTCACGCTCGAACCCGCATTCTCTGCGAGGAGCAACTGCCTTTCCTCCAATTCTCTTTGCTGGGTCTGTACGGTGAGCGCGAGTTGTGTGGCGGTGGATAGGAATAGGACCAGGGCGCTTAAGCCCAAGAAGCTAAGCGCCAGGATCGTGGTCAAACTGCGCGCGGACCGTGGTGTTGCGGCTCTATTGTTCATGGCTTCTCCGGTCCTCCGCGTTGGGCGAACGAGCGCCGCCGTGGTCGCCGCGTTCAGAAGTTGTTCCCGCGGCTGACGGTTGGATCTGCACAAGCACATCCGATCCGCCGAGCGCCTGGCTGAGTTCCTCTGCGGCGGTGCGCAAGATTGATTCAAAGCGTGTGGACGCGCCGATCTTGGTTGAAATGTCTGAAGTCATGCGTTCGTATTCTGCGCGTCGTTGCGCCGCTTCAAGCAAGGTTGTGGATTCAAGCGCCAGGGAGAGGCGGTCGCCTACCGCGCGAGCGATATCGATCTCATCCTGGTCTGGGGTGTGGTTTTCAGGTAAGCGGATGTTCAAAACCCCAACCACATTGTTGGATAGTTGAATAGGAACGGCGAGTTGGAAATTGTTGCCTTCCAGCACCACCGGCTTTCGATCTGCTTTGATTTTTTCCAGAACCTCGGGAGCCACTTGCGCATCCTTGCGGGAAATGCCGGGCGATGACGCGCGGTAGGACAACAATTGGCTTTGTGATTTGATCGCTTGCCAGGATTCTTTCATGACAAGCCCGGAGGTCTGTTGCGCGTGTTCGATCAGCCGTTGAGCGGTTTCGAAATTCCGCGAGTTTTGGATCGCAATGGCTACCTGGTCGGCAAGTGTGGCAAGGGTGGAGATATCGTCATCGTTGAACGCGTTAGGTTCGGTACTTTGCACATCCAGCGCGCCGATTGTGACCTCCGAGACCCGAAGCGGAACAGCCATTTCTGAGCGCGTCTGGGGCAGGTCGGGGTTGTTGAAGAAAACCGAATCAGATCCAACGTCTAGGGCGATGCGTGGCAGGCTTGTGGCGGCAACGTATCCAACGATTCCCGATCCCACTTGTAAGCGGTGGGCGCGGCTCAGCATCTTTTTCCCGCCTTCGCTGTTTGTCGCTTCCAGGACGACGTTTTCATTGCGGTCGTCGAGCAGGAAGATGCCGACGTGATAAAACTTGAATTTTTCACTCACCAGATTTGTGATCAACGGCAGAAGGGTATCGAGTTTGTGCTCGCTTGTGATTACTTTTGAAATTTCGCCAATCGATTGCAAATCCTGCGCCCTTTGAGTGCTTGTCTGGTTTGCGGCTTCCAATTCGCGCGAACGGGAAATAATGGCGGCTTTCTCCGCTTCCAACTCGTCCGCCATTTGATTGAACGCGCTTGCAACTTTGCCGACCTCATCGGATGATTCCACGGGCACGCGAGCAGTTAGGTCTCCCACGGCGATCTTCTGGGAAGTTTCCGCCAGTTGGAAGAGCGGTTTACTAATGGAGTTCATGATATTTTGCCCGAGTAGGAACGCGCTCGCAACGCTGACAAGCGCCACGAGGGCAATGACATAAAATTGGAGGACGAGCGAGTTGATACGGGCCGCGACTCCCTTTTGTAAACCTTCTGAACTGGCATTGTAGAAGGATAGGCTTGCGCTTCGAGCCGTATCGAATATTTCGTTGGACTCCCTAACGGCATTGTCTGAGAGTTGGGGGTTGGAACTAAGCCTGTTGAGGGTGTCGATCACGGCGGCATTGGCTGTGCGATACTCGACGAACGCGGAGCCGAGGGAGGTGATTGCTGGCGTTGTCGTATTCTGAACGGCAACGGTTATATTCCTGTCCATGCTTGAGAGCCTGGTCGCCAGTGTTTCGGCAAGGATTCGCAGGCGAATCTCATCGTCGCTCGTGAGCGTTCCTTCGCCGCTATACGAGTTGATGATTGCGCGCGACTCGGTCAGCAAAGCCTGATTTTGCGGCAGATTCAACAGCACCGCGTCCATGGTGTAGTAGGTATCCAGGTCTGGGTCGAGGATGAGGTATGAATAATCGCCTACGCGCGATACCAGCAGGCTGATCTCATCGAGGATTTTGCTGTGCGCATTAAGGGCTTCCTCTGGGGCGCTGTCCCGAATGGAACCTTTCAATGCCGTCCAAAGTGATGCGATCGATTCCTCTTCAGCGCGGAATTCGGCAGAGAGAATTTCCTGGCTTTGGACGAATTTATAGTTTTCGAATTCGGCGTCAACCAACCCCTGCGCCGCCCGGACTTCGGAGAAATCTGCATCGCCGTTCAGGTAACTCAAACTGACAGCCTGATGATGCTGTATGGCATCTGTGAGATTCCACAGCGAGCGGAGGTAGAGCGTTCCGAATAATTCGTGGGTCCCGTAGCGATCGATACGTTCCGTTTGGTTCCGGATCAGGGGAATGAACGCAATGATCGGAAGCAGAAAGATCACGGTGATCACGTTGAATTTACGCGGATACGTGAGGCTCAAAAACCAGCGGGTGATTGCGGCGGCGATTCTTTTCATTCTGTCATGAATCCATGGTCGGCTTCGGAATTAATCCGATTTACCATCCTCGTCGATCTGGATGGACACTTCCGCTCCCGGAATGGCTTGGCGCAATTCCACGGCGGCTGTTCTAAATAATTCTTCCACGTTGTTTTGCGCGCTGATCTTGGCGGCAATTTCGCCGATGGCGCGTTCTTTGGCGGCGCGTTTCTGGCTGTCCTCAAAAAAGCGCGCGTTTTCCAATGCCAGCGCGGTGCGTTCAATGATCGCGGAGACGATGTCCAATTCGTCCTTGTCCCAGCGCTGGTTGCTTGGGGCGCGCACCTCTACGGTGCCGATCGGTTCGCCGCGCATGGTGATCGGCAAGGAGATCAAACCGGTCCGTTTCTTGGGTTGCGCCTCAGATTCGCTCGACTCGCGCGCGGACTCTTCCTTCCCTTTGTGGTCGTATAAAAGTGTTGCGCGCGCGCCCGAATGGCGGATGCCAACAATCTTTCGGCGCTGGGTGAATTCCTGCCATTGCGAGCCGGCGAGTTGACGCGAGAGCGCCTCAGATTCGGCGAGCGCTTTCCGCGTTTCCTCATGCTGGCGCGCGTTCTGAATCGCGACACTGACCTGGTCCGCAAGGATCGACAAGGCGTCCACATCTTCGTCGCTGAACGCGTTTTTATCCTTGCTTTGCACATCCAACGCGCCGATAACTTCGCTACCCGCCAGCAGGGGGAGGGCGATTTCACTGTGGGTGTCCGGTAGAAATGGGTTATTAAAATACACAGCGTCTTGCCCTGTATCGAGAGCAACACGAGGCTTTCCTGTGCTGGCGACATTGCCAACAATACCGGTCTCGCCCACCTTGAGTCTGTGCTGGTTGGCGAGCATTTTTTTGCCGCCTGCGCTATTGGAGGCGCTAAGAATGGCGTAGTTTTTCTGAGAGTCAAGCAGGAAGATACCGACATGATAAAACCCAAATTGGCGGCTGATTGTTTCTGCGATTTTTGGCAGCATTCCTTCCAATTCTTGCGTGGAGCCGATGGTGCGCGCGACGCGGGCAATCGATTCGAATTGCCTCGCGCGGACCTCATTCCGTTTATTCGCATCGGTCAATTCCGACGTGCGGTCTGCCACGCGGTGTTCGAGATCTGCGAGCGTTTCGCGGAGGCGGCTCGTCATTGAGTTAAAGGCTTTACTTAATGTCCCGATCTCATCATTTGCGGATGCGTCGGCTTGGGCGTTCAAATCGCCGTCGATGATTTGGTTTGCCGTGTTGGTGAGCGTGTGGATTGGCGCGGTAATGACCCTGCCGATCGCCAGGCTGATCACCAAGGCTGTGGCAATAATAATGACGAGCGTAATGTAGGTTTCCAGCGCGGCGGCGCGAGTTTGGCGGGCTGTTTCGTTCCTCGCTGTAACGATTGCCCCTTCGAATTCTTCCGCAGGGACGATGATCCCGATACTGTACCCGTTAATCTCAATGGGCGCATATGCCAGATACATATCGATATCGTTGACGGGGATTTTCGATAACCCGCTCCCGCCCGATACCATGCGGTTTGTAAACTCCCTGATTTCTAACGGTCCTCGACCCAGGACCGAAAATTTGAAATATTCCTCTGGCGCGATTTCATCGGGCTTGATCCCGAATAGATCATAGCCGCTCTGTGGCATGGAGATAATACGGCCCGCGTCGTCCAACATGAAAGCAAACCCGGTTTGCCCAATGCGCGCGGCTCCAATTTGCTCCGTGATCGTGGCAAGTTTCACGTCTGCGGCGACAACCCCGCTGAAGGTTTCGTCGAAATACACAGGCGCGGAAACCGTAACTACCAGCCCGCCTCCTGTCGCGTCTACATACGGGATGGACCATCGCGCCTTTCGTTCCGGGTTGAAAAGCGGCGATGAGATTTCATAATAAGGACGCCTGGTCGCGTCAAAATCCGGAGGTAGAAGAGTTGCCAGTTCGATATTGGGGTAGTAGCGCGTAATGCCGCGTTCGTCAATTCCGTAAATCGCGAGCATGGACGGGTTGGCTTTGATCACCTCAGGAGCGTAAAAATCAAGATAGGCGGAAACATTGAGGCTGACGAAAATGTCTTCGGATAATTGGTATTTTGCCGGTATGTATACGGAAGAAGGGTCGCCGGCAGGGTTGCCGTAGTGACCCTCCGGGAGTTGGAAAAGACTGCCGCTCGCATCCCAGTATTGCCCAAGCCCAAGGTCGCCTTTTTGTCTTTCAAGATTGCTCCAGTACTCTGCAAGTTTGGAAGTCTCGTTGGCAAGATCTTCAAACGAGTGGTTGATGTTGTTCGTTTGAAAGGCGAGTTCGTTCACTAATTGCTCCTCGGCTAGCAGGCTGACGCTGGTCTCAAGCCTGGACGACAAGGTGTTGCTTATCCTCGTTCTGTTCGTAACAGCCGTATACGCTCCAAGCCCCAGCGCTAAAAAGCATGTGATCAAGATGCCCAGCGTGATCTTGCCTCTGACGCTTAAGTACCTGAACCTTCGAGTTATGCCAACCAGAAAAAGCGTGACGATGGCGATCGCCGTAAAAGCAATGATGCGGACGGTTAATTCCGGATTCATGACGTGTTCCTGTCGCTGAACTTGATCAAAATTTCCGAGCCGCTGAGCACGCGTTCCAATTCCACCGCGGTTGCTTGCAGGATGTTTTCGACATTGAGCGAGCCGCTGATGCTGGAGGTGGCTTCGGCGATCATGCGTTCTTTTGCCGCCCTTCGACGCGCATCCTGGAAGAGGCGCGCGTTTTCCATGGCAAATGCGGCGCGCTCGGCTACGGCTTCCATCAAGCTGAGTTCATCGTCTTTCCAAGTTCGGCTGGGATCGCCGGCCTCAACATGGAGCACGCCGATGATTTCGCCGCGTAGTTTGACGGGGACTGTGGCTGTGGCATGTGTCGATTCAGCCCCGTTGGCAACTCGTGAAATCAAGGCGCCGGAATCGACCGCCGAAGCGATATCGGAATTTTCCAGGGGCGATTCGAGCAACTCGATGCGCCCCGCGTTGTAGCGGAAACCCGCTTGTTCGGCTTTTTGCGCGGCGCGAGACCATTCGGTGCGGATAAAATTGTTGAATACTTCCTGCACCTGCGTGGCGGAGGCGCGCGCTTCGGTCAGCAAGCGGGCGTTTTCGATCGCAATCGCGAGTTGGTTGGCGAGAGTGCCCAATGCCCGGAAATCTTCTTCGCTGAAGGCGCCGGCTTCGATGCTTTGCACGTCTAACACGCCAATGGTCAGCTTGGAAACGACCATCGGAAGAGCAATTTCAGAGCGAGTGTCTGGGAGGTCGGGATTGTTGAAGAAAACGGCATCCGCTCCCACGTCCAGCGCGATGCGGGGTTTTCCAGTTTGGGCGGCGAAACCAACCACGCCGGTTCCGAGCATCAGGCGGTGTCTTCGGGCAAGCATCTTCTGTCCGCCGGCGCTGTTCGCGGCTTGTAAAATGGCAAATTCGCGGTCCCGATCCACCAAAAATATGCCCACATGATAAAAGCCGAACCGTTCGCTGATAAGTTGCGATGCGGTGGAGAAGATTTTATTCGGGTCCTGCACTTGAGAAATGGCTTGTGATAACTCCGCGATGGTCTCGAGTTGAGAGGCTCGGCGAGAGGTTAACCTGTTGGCTTGATTCAGTTCCATGGTTCGGTCGTTCACGCGTTGTTCCAGGTCGTTGGTAAGTTTTTCAAGTTCGCGGTTGGTGTCGCCGACCTGTTTTAAGCGTTCCCGTTCAATACTGGCGCGAAACGCCGAAATTCCAAACAGTACTGCCGCCATCGAAAATGTGACCCCGGCTGATCTGACGATGCTCAGCTTGGGGTCGGCTAAATATTGTGGGTCGGCATAGCCAGGTAAAGACAGGGTGGCGGCAAGAGCGCAGACAGCCAGAATGATAAATTCCCATTGCGAGAGGAGCGCGCTGGCGAGGATCAAAGCAAACGGCAAAATAATATTGATCGCGGAATCGATACTGCTCGCCGTCTTGAAGTAGATCGTAAGGTAGGCGACTGCCGTGAAAGCAAATGTGAAGAAGTAGATTCCGACGCGGTGATATGGCGTGCGGCTAAGCAGGTGGGCGGCAAGAGCAATAGCGAGAAAGCCTAAAAAGGTTTGCGGTGTTGTTGGGCTGGATAAAAGTCCGAGGGTCAGTCCAAATAGCAGGATCAATGTGAGGGAGGCGAGCAATTGCGCGCGTCGTTGTTCCCCGATCTCGCTGATCGACGGATGTGGTTTGGTGAGGAATGCCCAAGCCCGGGCGAATATCTTGTTCGGTGTCGTTTCCATACCTGCGCTCATTTTCTACTTCGGCTTCGAGCCGTTCTCCGGAATCGTTTCATCGCTGGCTGCGTTGACTCCCGGGTGAGAGGATGGATTCACCAGTTGGAAGGTCACAGTGGTTGTTCGTAGTGATTTCCCAAGTTCTTCCACCGTATCCCGGACGATCGAATCCAATTGATACGAAGCGCTTAATTTGGACGACAGCTCGCCCAGGAACGCTTCACGCTGGGCGCGGCTTTGCGCTTCTTCAAGCAACCGGGAACTTTCCAAGGCAAGCGCAACCCGTTCCGCCGTCGCTTCTGCCATGGCATTCTCGTCATCGGTAATCTGGCGCGTCTGGTCGGCCGGGTTGATCCTTAACCTGCCAATGACCTGGCCGCGCAAACGGACCGGAACCGTGACGCCATTCTCCGCTTGCGCGGGCTTTGTATTTTCTTGAAGCGCTTCCAACTTAATGCCATCGTAGCGATAGCCTTTTGTCTCCGCCGACCCGGCGATTTCCTTCCAGCCTTTGCCGATCAACTGCCGTGAAGCGATCTCCGCTTGTTGTAGCGCGCCACGCGCGCGTTCTGACGAGCGCGCATTCTGAATGGCAATGGCGATTTGATCCGCCAAAATCTGCAACGTGGCAACATCTTCCTGGGTGAACGCGGCTTCCTGGGCAGATTGGATATCGAGAGCGCCAATCACAAGTTCGCGTGTCTTCAACGGTAATGCGAGCAACGATCTGGCTTCCGGATGTTCAAACCCATGGGGATTTTTTTCGGCAGGATGCCCGACTCGCGGCTCGCCTCGATCGGTGACAAACCCGATGAGCGATTCAGACCCGACCTTCACCCTGGTTCCTTCCAGTTGGCTTTGTCTCCCCTCGTCACTGCTGGACGCGCTCAGCGCCGCCGATTGTCCCGAGTCTTCGAGCAGGTACACGCCAACATGTTCAAACTTGAACCTGTCGCTCACCGCTTCCACAACAACCGGGAGCAGGCGTTCGATTTCTTGAACGACCGTAATGGTTTTTGCAATGGCGGCGATCCCGCCGATGCGTTCCGCGCGCCGCTTGAGTTGTTCGTTTGCCACGAGCAATTCTGCCTGGTTTTCCTCCAGGCGCGCGCGCGCCAGCCTGAGATCGCGGTTCACAGATTCAAGGTTTCTTGCGCTGGCTTGCGCGCGGGTAATGGCGCCTTCAAGGCTTGAAAGAATAAACGCCATCAAGCCGGCGAAAATGACGATGATCACCCCAACGGTTATCAGCTTTGTATAGGGGCTTGTAAAGTATTCGGCCGGTTGGAAGAATTGATTTACTTCCGCATAGGCAAGACCAAACCCGGCAACAATAGTGAGGGCAGAGAACGCCAATGCGCCCCGCCAACCTATGATCAAGCCCGCCGCAAGAAGGACGATAAAGTTTCCTAGAAATGAGTCGTCGCGGATTCCAACCCCGAAAGCCGCAGAGCCATTTGCCGTAGCCCAGAGCAGGGAGATCAGCAGTACGCCCGCCGTTCTTGTATAGCCGTAGCGCGACAGGATCCAAATTCCAAGGATCAATAAACTTATGCCGATCAATGCCCAGTCGAAGGAGTTGATCTCAAAACGCGGAGAGATGACTTTTAACGAAATTTCGATGATGGCGATCGCGCTCATGAAAACAAGCGCGATGATATGAATATAAAACGCCTGGCGCGATCGGTCATCGTCGCCGGGATATTGGATGGGGGTTAAGTAATTGATAACAGTTTGCCGCATACCTGCGCCCTTTACCCGTCAGCCGCTTCCGGGTTGCTTTCCAGTTCAATGGTGACCTCGGCGTTGCCGATCCTTCTGCCAAGTTCCTCCACGGCAGTCTGGAGGATTGTGTTGCGGTCGCTGACGGCTCCGATCCTGGTGGCGATCTCGCCGATTGCCCGCTCGCGCGATGCGCGGCGTTGCGCGCCGTTCACAAGGCGCGCGTTTTCAAGGGCGAAGGCGGCGCGGTCAGCCGCGGCTTCGAGCAGTGACAACTCGTCTTCCGTCCATTCCCGTTTGCCTTTTTTCGGTCGCACTTCCAGTAATCCAATCGTCAGCCCGCGAAGTTTGATGGGAACGGTCACGTTAGCAGATTTCTTGTCCAACGAGAGACCGCCGGTTTGAATGATCGGCTTTTCGCGAGCAAACCTCATCTGTCCGTTCAGCGGCGTAACCTGCCTTCCGTCGAATAGGAAGCCGGTTTGCTCGATTGCCTGGTTGAAGTTTTTCCATTCCAGATGAACATATTGCTCGATCATTGCCTGCGATTCGGCGAGTGAGGTCTTCGCTTCGTTGTATAGTTTGGTGTTATTGATTCCGGCGGCGATCTGGTTCGCAAGCGCGGTGAGGAGTTCGACTTCCTCCTCGCCAAAGGCATATTTATGAAGACTCTGAATATGTAGAACGCCAATGATTTTTTCCCGGACTTGCAACGGGATGGCGATCTCCGAGCCGGTGGCCGGGCGGCCGATCTCTTCGAGGCGCGCGTTATCCGTTGTAACGTCCGAGATGACGCGCGTTTCGCCCAGCAGAGCGGTGGTTCCAACGAGGCTATTCGTGTCCACAAGAATTCGTTCGTTTGGTTGGGGACTGTCTGTCATTGCCAGGGTGAGGGTATCCGAATTGAGTTCGCTGTCGAGCAGGTAGATCGCGGAGCGATAGTTGGCAAACTGCTCGCCGATCAACCCGATGACTTCATTGAGCAGGGAGTCGACATCCTGCGCTAATGTGATCCGCCGAGTTGCATTGGCGACAAATTGGAATTTTGCCGATTGTTTTTCAAGCGCCAACGCGCGCTCATGCGCTTGTTGCTCGAGGGCGGAGTGCGAACGTTCGAGTTCCATGTTTTTTTGGCTTACCTCTTGATTAAGAGCGATCAAGCGATCGTGGCGGAGGCCGACAATCGCGGCAAAGACGCCTAAAATCACCGGCGCGCTATCGATGATCCATAAGAGCGGCTCTGTGGAATGCAGGGACCGAATGGAATCGAACGAAAAGGGCAGATCGAGGTTGGCAAGGCGAATACCCGTGGCAATGACCGGGAGCAGGAAGCCAAGCCCAGCGCCTACGATGACGTATCGCAGTGTGTTTGATCGAGAACGGTGTTTGGAAGGGTTGTCCATAAATAATTGTTCGGTGGGAGACGGGCGCTAGGCTGTTCCGTCATCCCCGGTCGTGCTTGCGAGTTGAATGATCACGTCGGTGTCGGTTAAGACGTTGCCGATCTCGCGCGCGGTGGTCCGTAAGATCGACTCGTAGTCGCTCGATGAGCCGATCAGGCTTGCGATCTGGGATATCGCCTGCTCGCGATTTGCCCTGATCTGAGCCTCCTCGTATAAACGGGCGCTTTCGAGGGAAGATGCCAGGCGGTCAATGGCTTGCTCGAGCGTTGTGACAATCGTTTCGCCACTTCCTTCCCTGAGCTTTGCCTGAACTATGCCGATGGTTTGTCCGCGGAATTTGATCGGTATCGCGATCTCCTGGTTCGTAGAGGCGCCGGGAGCGGAAACGGTAATCCCTTGTTCGATCGCTTTGCGCCCGACCCCGGAAATTTCTTCAAACGGCTCGATGCGGATGTTATCGAACCGGTACCCGCGATTTTGAAGTTGGCGGGCGGCGATGAACTTCCTCCATCCCTCGCGGGTATTTCTGCCGTAGGCTTGTTCCAAGTCTGATAGATACCGACTGGATTCCTGCGACAGCCTGGAGCGCTCGATGGCAGACGAGAGTTGATCGGCAATGATCTGCATAATAGACAGGTCTGCCTGGCGGAACGCGTCTTCTTTTTCACTATGGATATCGAGAACGCCGATGGTTTTGTTTTCAGATTTCAGCGCCAGAATAATTTCGGAGCGAGATTCGGGCAGGAAGGTATCTGAGAACTGGGTGGCGCTAAAACGCACGTCTGGGGCAATCCGCGCTTCGCCGGTCTTTGCCACAAAGCCCACCACGGTTTCATAGTTGACGGGCAGCCTAAACTTTTGTTGAATGCGACTTTTACCGGCTTTGGTCGGCGATGACGCAAGAATGGCATGCGCGCCGTCTTTTTCCAATAAATAGATCCCTACAAACGAACACTCAAGCCGGCTCATGAGCAGATGCCCAGCCCGTTCGAGGGTTTTATTTAAGTCGCGCTCTGCGGCGGAAAATTGAGAAATCTCGGTGGCGGCGCGTAACCGCGTGGCTTGTTGTTCCAGTTCGAGGGTCCGTTCGGCGATCCGTTGCTCAAGGTTGGAAATAGATCCGCGTAATTGCGTCGTCATCCGATTGAATGCGCGGATGAGCACTCCAATCTCGTCGCCTTCCGACTCCACGTTCACAAATGAAGCGGAATGTCCTTCGGTGATTTCCGCGGCGACGCGCGTCAACGCCTGAATGGGGGAGAGCGTTCGGCGGGTCGAGGCGACCAAAATAAACGCGCCGATGAGAAGAACGCCCAGAGTGACCAACCCGGCTATGGCGATGCGGCTATTCTGCTGATTGGTTAGGTGCGTATGGTTGTATACGATATCGAGCGCGCCCAGCAAGTTGCCTGAGAAATCATACAAAGGCGATGACAAAACCGCGTATGAATTTCCATCCACCGTGGGGTGAATGATCGTGGTTTCGCCTTCTTGTACGCGCAGGTAGTTTTCAGAGGTTGAGGTAATTTCGTTTCCCTGCGTGGAGGCAAAAACCACAAAACTCGAGTCTTCCACTAACGGCGCATTGACTGTGCTCGAAGCCAGCCCTTGGACCAATAAAATTCTCCAGTCACCGCCATACTTTTCTTTCATCTGCGATAGCAAAGACGCGTCCAGCCCGACTGCAATTTCAATACAGCCTATGTAATTACCTCGATGAAACACCGGCGCGACCCCCACGATACCGAGAGTATTTCCGCTGATCGCCAAACCTGATACAGGCTGGTGGTCTGAATTGACCGCCATCACAGCCGGGCTGGCGATGAATGGAGACACGTTCGCATCACTGCTTGCGGAATACAACAGCGCGCCGTCTGGTAGATGAAATTGGTATGTAACGATGTGAGACCGAGCGGCTAGTTCTGTATACGCCGCGTCGGAAATACTTGCCAGCATTTGCGCGTCGCGCTTTGCCATGGCTTCCCGCACGTCGACGGAGTTCGCAGACTGCAAAGCCAGGGAGAGAGCTAATCGTTCCTGATTGGCAAGATCGGCTTTGAACGAGTCGCTAAACGACTCCATACTTGCCTCTTCAGATGCGTGCGACGCGTTATGGAGACTCGTGTAAAAATACCCGAATAGACCGGCGAGCAAGATCACCAGCAGGATTAACGTCGGGGCGAGTAGTTTGCGCGCGAGGATCATGACACGTTCTTTCGCGCGGGACGCCTGGTCGCCGCTGGACGCTGTTGCGCATCCTGTTCAGGTTGTTGCACCAGCACAACGGCGGCTTCTTCTACTCCGGGGATTTGTCCGAGTTCGCGGGTGGCGGTTTGAAGAAGAGAATCGACGTCGAGCGCCTGGCTAAACCGGAAGGCAAGACCGCCAACAAGTTGCTCCTGTTTCGCTCGCGCAGTGGCATCTTCCAGCAGGCGAATGTTTTCGATCGCCAGCCCGGCTTGCGTGGCGACCTCGTCGATCATTTCACGATCCTGTTGATTCAATGGCGCGGTGTCTTTTTTGGCAAGCGTGATCCTGCCGATCTTTTGTCCCCGCAAAGTGACCGGAATTTGAACGCCTTCTCTTGCGTCTGCATCGGCGGGTTTTTCAGCGCGCATGCCAAGCGGAGTATAGGTGACGACCTTAGGCTTTCCCTTTAATTTTTGATCCCATGCGTCGTGTGTTCGTGACGCTGTGATCGCCTCCAATTGCGTCAACGACGCCTGTGATTCTTCCAACAGGCGCGCATTGTCTATGGCGACTGCCAGTTGATCGGCAAGTGTCTCGAAGACATCCATGTCCTGCGTTGAAAATGCGGACGGCTTGTCGGACTGAATATCTAAAACACCCAACAGGCGACCTCGGATGAGGAGAGGCGCTGCGATCTCTGAGCGCGTTAAAGGCAGATCGGGATTATTGAAAACAGTTGCCTCCTCGCCGATATCGGCGAGGATCTTTGGTTTTTTTGTTTGAGTCACGTAATTTACAACGCTTTGCATGCTGGCTTTGACAGTGTGTTCCTGCTTCATCATGCGCTTCCCGCCTTCGGAAGAGGCGGAGCGAAGTGTGAGTTCATCCCCAGAGTTGTTAACTAAGTAAATACCCGTATGATAGTAACCGAATTGATCGGAGACCAGTTGAACAAAGGTGTTCAACAAGCGCGGCAGGTCCTGCAATTCTGCGGCTTGTCGCGCGATATAGGAGGCGGCGCGTAGTTGGTCGGTCCTGCGGGCGATCGCCTCGGTCCGCTCCGCTACCAGGCGTTCAAGATCGGTGATCGACCTGTTTAAGTTCTCGGTCATCGTGTTGAAATTCGTTGCAAGTTCAGCCAACTCGCGGGTGTGAGGAATGTTGTAAATTTTGTTGGAGAAATCGCCCTTGCTGACGCGGTTGGCGGCGTCCTTTAACTCGATGATCGGTTTGGCGAGGTAGTTTGCGATCAGGAATCCTGTAAAAATAATAGCGATGTAGGCGATGATGTTGATGACTATTAATTTATTGCGAAATATCACTTCGTTCTGAACGATCGTCGTTGCGGATATATCCACGCCGAGCACGCCGACCACTCTTTTGTCGGAGGCGTAGATTGGCGTATAGGCGGATAAGAATGACCCGAATTCGTCCGTGTAAATTTCCTGCTCAACGACAGTGCCGGACATGCTGTCAAAACTAGCCATGAGAGTTTCGCTCGGTTCCAGGTAAATATCGCCATATGCCGAAATATCCGGTTCGCCGGGCGCGCCCGCGTCGACAACAAAAGAGATGGTGTCTCCGGATTTCCTCATGGTATAAACGAACTCCAGATCGGGATCTGATTGCTTGATCCTCAAGTTTGCCGCATGAATTTGTTGAAAGAACTCATCGCCCTGGCTGGCAACCTGTTCAAAAATATCCCCGTTCTGTTGAAAACCGGCCAGTGTGGCAATGTCTTCGAGACGTTTGCGCAGGTTTTCCCGTTGCTCCGTCTTGTAATTGACGTAGAGGAAATACGTGACCACTGCGGTTGAGAGCGCCGCCAGGAGGGTGAGCGCAAGGGCAAGCCGTGAAAAAAGCGTGGGGTAGCGTCGTGTATCCATGGGCTATTCTGCCTCATCCAGCGTCAATTCGATCGTGGCTCGGGATGCGTCGTATCGTCTGCCCAGTTCTTTTACAACGGTCTGCATAACGCCTTCCACCGTTGTGGATGCCCAAATCTTCGAGTTAATCTCGGATAACATGCGTTCGCGCAAGGCGATCTGTCGCGATTCGCTTACCAACCGCGCGTTTTCAAGCGCCACTGCCGCCTGTGTTGCCACAGCGCTGACCAAAGACTCCTCTTCCGACGTCCATTCCTCCGGACTTTCGAGCCGGATCTGCCCCAGGATTTGGTCGCGCAGGCTGATGGGGATTTCCAGCTGTCGGGCTTTTTCATCCGATTCGTCGCCGACGCCGTATTCCAACTCCTCTGGCTGGCTGGCGATTCCGCTCCAACCGGTGAACAGGTATTGTTTCTGGATCGCGCGGAGTTCCCGAATATTTTGTTGCGCGTCCTGAAACAAGCGGGCGTTCTCGAGGGCAATGGCAACTTGATTTGCCATGTTTTGCAAGGTGCTGACCACCTCTGGACTAAAATCGGTTTCGCGGACGGAATGCAGGTTGAGAGCGCCAATGACCCGGTCGCTGGCAAGGAGAGGAAGCGCAAGTTCAGAACGGGTATATGGCAGTACAGGCAGGTTGGCGCGGTACTTTTCGCCTGTGGTGTGCGGGTATGACTTGGGGGCGCGGTCGCGAATGGCGAGCCCAACGAGGTTGCTTCCTGAAACGTCCGTCTTATGCCGGCTTTTCAAGAGTAACTTCCCCGCCTCTCCGCTGGCTTCTTTGAGCTCAGCCCACTTCTCACTGGAATCAAGCAGATATACGCCTACAAAATAATATCCGAATTTTTCGGTAAACAAGTTGACAATGCTTGAGAGCATTACTGCGGGATCCAAACTCGAGGCGGCGACCCGCCCGATCTCATTGGTGGCTGATAGTTGCTTGGTCCGTTCAGTCACCTGTTGTTCGAGGTAGCTTTGCAGAGATTCGAGCCGCGCCACCATGCGATTAAAATGGATGATCACGATTCCCAGTTCGTCGGTGGCGCTGATCGGCGCTCTTGCCGATAGATCTCCTTGTTCGATGCGGTCGAATGTCTTGAGAAGATCGGTTACCGGGTCTGAGATCGACCGTGAGGCAAGATAAGCGATTGCGATTCCCAAGGCGAGCACCAGAATACTCAAAGCAACGATGTGTATCTGAAGATCCTGAAAAATTGTCATCGGGACATCGTCTGTGAACAAGACCCGCGACACTTGTTGGTAGCCGATGGGGGCGAGAATGAGAATGCTGATGATGATGATTGCGAACATCAGGACAAGGAATTTGGACAGCGCCAATACGCCCGCCCGGCCTTTCATCTGACTTTCGAAATCTTCGGGGGTTAGTAACAGCCGAAATGGCAGGGTGAAGCGTCCCAGGAGAAAAGTGGCAAGTATGGCGTATCCCAACACGGCCGCGGTTCCGCCCATCAGGGTGTAGAGCGCGTTGCCTGGCGTGGGCGTGTTGGTTGGCGTTGAGTTTTCTGTGATTGCGATTAAAGCGGTTGTCGGGATTACATTAAGAACAAAAGCGATCGCAATGGATGCGAATCCGTAACGAACCGTTAGGCTGGTCAACTCGCGCCAGGCGGTTAGCTCGTCCTTAGGCGGCGCAATGGGGGAGGCTTTGCCGGATATTTCATCCAGTCTTTTTCTGGCGGTGGTGGTCAGCCTCATGCCCACGAGTAGCAAGGTCAAAAAAGTGACCACGATCAGCGCGGGAGCGAGAATGGGCAGAAAGCCGAGTTGTATTCCAGCGCTGGCGGTGTTGACCCGGACCGAAACGATTCCGGGTATCGCGCCCAAAAAGGCGATCACTTGCGCGAGTGCGATGATGAGCGCCAGATGCCAGCCGCCCAGCCGGGCAAAGAGGCGTTCGAAAGAAAGATAAGCGCTCATGCGGGCTGGCTTTCCTGGTCCTTCTTGTCATCGGCGCTGACCGCGAGTTTGATGCGCGCGCGGGTGGCGCCAACAGCGCGGGTAAGTTCGCTGGCGGTTGTCGCGAGGATGGCTTGCATATCTGTGGTGCGCCGAATTTTGTCGGAAATTTCAAAGATGATTCTCTCGCGCTCTGCCTGCGAACGGATTTGCTCGAGAAGGCGCGCGTTGGCAATGATCGCCGCAAGGCTTCCGCCTAGGGTTCCCAGCAGTTCCTCATCGTTCTCTGTGTACGCGCCGATTTGCTCGCTTTCCACATTCAATACGCCCAATAATTCGCCTCGGTAGAGCAGAGGGATCGCCAGTTCAGATTGCGTGTTCGGACTGCCTTCGATGTAGCGCGAGTCCTGTCTTACATTCGAAACGCGCAGGGGCTTGCGATGCAAGGCTGACCAACCGGTGACGCCGCTTCCGAGCGCGATGGATTGTTTGAAGATCTCATCCGCATACCCCACCGCGGCCTTTACCTCCAGCGTATTCTTTTCTTTGTTGAGCAAAAGAATGGTCACGCGATCGCCGCCCAATGTCACTTGCAGTCCGTTGACTGCGGAGGAAAGCGCTTCGTCCAGCGTGGTTCCCGATGCCGCTGTGGTGGTGATGTGGTGGAGCAGGCGGTGTTGCGCGAGGTGTTCCTGGGTTTCCGAGAACAACTCGGTGTTGATCACTGCGATGGCTAATTGATCGGCTAGGATTTGCAGGATGCGAAGATTATCGCTGGAAAAAGCATATGCGCGTTCGCTTTGCACATCGAGCACGCCGAGGATGCGATCCGCCACTTTCAAAGGGATCGCCGCTTCCGCGCGGGTATCCGGCAAGACCGGATTCGGATAATAGGTGGCGTCTCGCGTGGTGTCGTTCACAACGAGAACTTCGCCTTTGCCTGCCACAAAACCGACGATGGACTTTGAGCCAACGCCAAGTTTGTGGTTTACCCGTTTCAGTTGCGCGCCCGCGTCGCCGGTGGAGCCGCGCACCACCACAAATTCACCGGGCATATCCTTGAGGAAAACAGAAGCGTGATAAAAATTGAAGCGTAACCGAATTAAATCCACCGCTTTTTGTAATAACTCGTCCAGGTCCAGCGAACTGCTGATATCGCGCGCGATTTCAGCGGCAGTTTCGAATTGCAAAACGACTTGCTGGCTTTCGTCCAACAGACGAGCATTGTAGACGGCGCCAGAGACCTGGCTGGCAACCGCGACGGCAAATCGCAAGTCGTCATCGTCAAAACCGTATTCGTTTTCCAAATCCTGCACGATAAGCGCGCCGATGGCTTCTCCGCGCGCTAACAGAGGCACGCCCATCCATGAGCGCGGAAGTTTGCCGGTTATTTTCGCTCCCATGGCGACGATCCGTTTTTCGGTATCCGAAACGATCAACAGAGGTTCGCGCGTGCGGAGGAGAATGGAGGTCAGCCCCTCGCCGAGCGGGAACGTGTCGAGGGATGAGAATTGTCCCTCTTCATAGAGATACGGAATGTTGATCGAATTGGTCGATTTGTCGTAGAGCGCGATCACAAATCCATGATCGCCAATCACGCTGATGAATTGATCGTGAATGGATGAATACAGGGTTTTCAAGTCGCTGACTGTTGCCGCGTTGGAGGCAAGAATGCTCAAAGCGCGGCTTTCCAGGGAGCGCCGTTCGCGCTCCACGGGCTGGGACGGGGCTGTGGAGTTTGCGACGACCTTGGTCGTCAACTGGATCGTCCGCTGAAACGAGTCGATCAATTCATCGCTAATAGTCTGGCCCGCTCGCGCGCCGATCATCACCAAACCGCGCATATCCGCGCCTTGCATCACGGGAATGAACGCCGCAGACTCGCACTCGAACTGACGAATATAGTGGAGCATATTGAACTGAGTCAACGATTCAGGCAACGACCTCCCGCTTGCCGCATCCACCCTTACAAACCCGCGCGTAATGTGACCTTCAATATCCCGGACAGACAATTCATGCCCGCGAGGAATCGTCGCCTGTGGTTCTCGCGCGCGCGGGTCTGAAAATTGCGCAAGTTGCAGGTGATCTCCATTGGCTATAAAGTAAGCCGTGAAAAAGAACGCGTTTCCTTCGGGGAAATTTTGATTCATTGAAATCTAATTTTTTAGCTGAACTCCCAGACCGATTCGCCGTTTAGAATTCGACGGATCTGATCGGGAAATTTATCGGGATCGAGCGGCTTACCGAGGAAGCCATCGAAACCGGAATCCTTTGCCTTGTTCATTTGGTCCGTGCTTGCCTCGGCAGTGACGGCAATGATCGGGATCGAGCGTAGCTTCTCAGACGCGCGGATCTTTTTCAAAGCGCCGTACCCATCCTCGTAGGGGAGGCGGATATCCATGAGAATCAGATCGAGCCGGGATAACGTGTCGGCATATTCGACCACCTCGTAGCCGGACGTTTTCCATTCGCAATGGATTCCCAAATACCCCAACATTCGGGCAATCAACACAAAGTTAGCGACGTTATCCTCAACGACCAGAACGGTCGCGTCCTTTGGAATCGTCGGCTTTCGGATGGGTTGGGTATCTAAAACATTTTCAGACATGTGCTCTCCTCGCGAGGAACTTTTCTACTTCTCGAACCAGTTGATCGATATCGATCGGTTTTTGGATATACCCATCACAGCCAGCCTCGATGGTTTTTTCGCGGTCGCCCCGCATCACATTGGCTGTGATGGCGAGGATCGGAACCTTGCCGAACCCATCCATGGCTTTGATCTGCGCCGTCAGGGTGTAGCCGTCCATATCGGGCATGTTGATATCCATTAAGATGAGATCGGGGCGGCGCGTCTTCAGGATTTCAAAGGTCTCTTGGGCGCTACTGGCTTCGACCAGCGCGTATTTTTCCGCCAACAAGACACGCCTCACCAGCATTCGGTTTTCGGGATTGTCTTCCACATACAGGATCAAATTCTTGGCGCTCTCGCTCATCAATAGTGTGTCTCCAGACTGAATTTTACATACTACCTTTGGGGGATGACATGACAGCAACCTTGCAAATTCCCCAACAAAAATGTCGAGGCGGAGCCTCGACATGCAGAGCGGGTGATGGGACTCGAACCCACGATATCTTGCTTGGGAAGCAAGCGTTCTACCACTGAACTACACCCGCTAGATGTTCAAAATTATAGCCATGCGAATCTGTTGTGTCAATGCGGATATAAAACCCGCTTCGCCTCGACGGGGCTACTGTTTGCGCCCTAGCAAGCGACTCGTCAACTCGAACAACGCTCCGCCCGCCTCGCCCTGCGGGTCTGCCTCGCGCAGATTCATCAACGCGAGATCGGTCATCTGCTTCGCCGCCTCTTGCGCCGCGAGCAAGCCGCCTTCACTCGCAAGCAAACGCGAAACCTCGCCAACCTCATCGGGCTTAATCGGTCCCTGCGCCCAACTTTCCGCGAACTTTCCTTTTTTCTCAAGCCCCGCCAAAATGGGAAGAGAATTTTTCCCTTCCACCAGATCGCTCGCAACCGATTTGCCCGTCACTTTCTCGTCGCCCCAGATTCCTAAAATATCATCCTGCACTTGAAACGCGAGACCAAGATAATGCCCATACGAGCGATAGACTTCCTGCTTCTCCTCGTCCGCGCCGCCAAGCAACGCGCCGATGTGACAACACGCCGCGATCAGCGCGGATGTTTTGCCTGAGATCATGTGCCAATAATCTTCCACGCCGAGATCGTTTCGTTCTTCATAAGACATATCAAGATACTGTCCGCGTGTGAGATCGAGACAAGTGTTATGCAGAATCCCCGCCGCTTTCATCACAACCTCGGCTGGATAGCTATCTTTCAAATCAACAATTGCCTGACTCGACATCACGAACAACGCATCGCCAACATTGATCGCCATCGGCGCGCCCCATTTGACCCACGCCGTATCCCTGCCTCGTCGCTTCGATGAATTATCTTGGATGTCATCATGCACGAGTGAAAAGTTGTGCACCAATTCAATCGCCGCCGCCGCAGGTAGCGCAAATTGCCAATTTGCACCACAAGCAGATGAAGTCAACAACACCAACAGCGGACGAATCCGTTTGCCAGTCGCTTCGGGACCCGCGCCTTCACCCGTCCAGCCCATGTGATAGGTGAGCATCTCGTGGAAAGGCTTTGTGCGCGGCGAATCCAATCGCGAGACTTGTTTTTGCAGCTCGGCTTCGATGGCTGAGATGAGTTCTTTTGTGTCCATGCGTTAGAGAATTCCCATATGAGTTAATTCATCTTCCAATTGTTCGGGCGATGTGAAATGGATTGTAACAAATCCCATCCGTTTTGCCTGTTCGATGTTCACCAGCGAATCATCAATGAATACACATTCGCTCGCGAGTCTGCCGATCTTTTCAAGCATGAGGTTGTAGATCTCAGGCTCAGGCTTCACAAAACCGACGTTTGCCGAAATGACCATGTCATCGAGCATGTTGAAGAAATCATACTTTTCTCGTGCAAACGGAAATGTCTCCGCCGACCAATTGCTCAACCCATACAGTGGATAGCCCGCCTGTTTGAGTCGCTTCAAAATTTCGACTGTACCTGCGAATGTATCGCCTATCGAATCTTTCCAATGATCGTGATATGCCTGAAACAAATGCGCGTATTGCGGGAACTTCTGCGAATGGTCAGCCACGCCTTCTTTGAATGTGCGACCTTTATCTTGTTGCGCGTTCCATCCCGCAAAATCCACTTCACTGAAAAATTTCCTCATCGCCTCTTCATTCTCAAAATGACGACGATACACATACCACGGATTCCATTCGAGCAAAACATTCCCGAAATCGAAGATGATGGCTTTGATGTTGTTCATATGCAAGACCGTCCCGCAGGTTTGATTTCAGGACTCTGCTGAATCCCAGGAAACCTGCGGGACGTTTTCCCTATGTCACGTTACGCTTTCACTCGCTCACCCTTCGGATCAAACAACGGCTCTTTCTGTACTTCCGCCTGAATTTCAACGCCGAAGCACTCTACCGTTACCCGCGTTCCAACTTTCGCCAACTCAATCGGCAAATACGTGTACGCAATGGACTTGTTGATCGAATATCCGAATCCACCCGAGGTGACCCAGCCGACAACTTTTCCATTGTGGCGAATTGGTTCACTTCCAAAGACGATTGTGTTTGGATCATCCAGCACAATACAACACAACTTTTGTTTAACGCCTTCCGCCTTCTGTTTGACCAGCGATTGCTTACCAAAGAAATCAACGGACTTGTTCAACGCCACCGCGAATCCCAGCCCTGCTTCGTACGGGGTGTAATCTGGCGTGATGTCCGCGCTCCAGTAGCGATAACCCTTTTCCAGCCGCATGGACTCAATCGCCTTGTATCCCGCCGCGACCATGCCGTGCGGTTTGCCTGCGCTCCACAACGTGTCCCACAATTGTTCGCCATATTCAGAGGGCGCGTAAAACTCCCAGCCGAGTTCGCCGACATACGTCACGCGCAATGCCAGGGTGGGAATATTCCCAATCGTGATCTGTTTCGCTGTCATATAAGGGAACGCTTCATTAGATACGTTGTCGCGCGTGACAGATTGCAGAATGTCACGAGCGCGTGGACCCCACAAACCAAAACATGTTCTCGCCGAAGTAATGTCGTTTACAAACACAGTTCCATCGAGCGGCATGTATCTTCGCAGGTGAGTCATATCGTGCGTGCCGAAGGCTGTGCCAGTCACGATTTGAAACCGATCTGTGGCGAGGCGCGTCACAGTGAAGTCACATTCGATTCCGCCGCGCGCGTTGAGCATTTGCGTGTACGTCACTGTGCCGATGGGTTTATCAATATCGTTGGCGCATAATTTTTGCAGGAATTCACACGCGCCTGGTCCCTGGATTTCGATTTTCGAGAACGACGTTTCATCGAACAAGCCAGCGGCTTCACGCGTGGCGCGAGTCTCTGCGGCGATGGCAGGTGACCAGTTGTCGCGCGACCAGCCCGAAAGGTCGGGAAGAGAAGCGGCGCGTGAGTCCGCTTCATTTGGCGCGAACCAGTTCGGGCGCTCCCATCCGCCTTTTTCACCAAAGACCGCGCCCAAATCCTGCAAGTGATGATAGGCGGGCGAAACACGCAAAGGTCGCGCCGACTCGCGTTCTTCGTATGGCATGTGAATGTCGTAATATTTTCCGTACGTTTCAATTGTGCGCGCCAACGTGAACGATTGACTCGCATATTGATTTCCAAAACGCCGCACATCGAGTTTCCACATGTCCCATTCGGGGTGCCCGTCAATGATCCACTCCGCCATCGCTTTGCCGATGCCGCCCGCGCCCGCGATGCCATGCGCGCAAAACGCGCACGCCACCCAAAAGCCGCGCACAGATGTTGGTCCCAACAAATATTCTGAATCGGGCGTGAAGCCTTCGGGTCCATTTAATAACTGCACGATCTCAACACTTTCCATTGATGGCACGCGCTTGATAATATTTTCCATCAACGGCGTGAAGCGATCCCAATCGGGTTCGAGCAATTTGAAATTCCAATCTTGCGGCACGCCATCGAGTCCCCATGGCGCGGGCTGTCGTTCGTACCCGCCCGCGACCATGCCGCTGTCACTGCCGCGAAAATAAACAAGATGATCTGGATCGCGCATCGTCGGCATCGTCTGTGGTTGATTCTTGACAGGCTTGGTGATGAGATACAAATGCGCCATCGGGATGATGGGCAACGTGATGCCGACCATGGACGCGATATCGTTGCCCCACAATCCCGCCGCGTTGATGACGACATCGCTTCTTACTTCGCCTCGATCTGTCATCACACCCCGAACCTGATTCCCGCTGACGGTGATTCCAGTCACGCGCGTGTTGAACATAAACGTCGCCCCGCGACTCTTCGCGCCAGCCGCGAGCGCGTTGGTGAGTCCCGTTGGGTCAATCTGCCCATCGGTGGGGAGGTGGACTCCGCCGCGCACATCATCCAACGACATCAACGGAAATAAATCCCCACATTCTTTCGGTGAAATAATTTCAAGTGGCATCCCAAATGCTTTGGAATATCCGACAACGCGCTTCAATTCCTCCAGCCGCGCATCCGATGAAGCGATTCGCAAACTGCCCACTTCGTTCCAGCCTGGGTCAACGCCTGTGAGGTCTTTGAGCTTGCGATACAAGTCCGTGCTGTAACGCATCATCTTGGTGAGGCTCGATGATGTGCGGAGTTGCCCCACTAAACCTGCCGAGTGAAACGTCGAACCGCTCGTCAATTCATGCCGTTCGATGACGACGATATCTTTCCATCCCATCTGTGTCAGATGATAAGCAATGCTTGCCCCGCCGACTCCTCCGCCGATGATGATCGCTTGTGCGTGTGTGGGTAGATTCATGAGTGTGTTGATCCTTGATTGGTGTTTGAGGGTAAATTCGTGAGGCGTGGGTTCGTGGAGCGTGAGGCGATGTTGCGTGAGGCGTGGATTCGTGAGGCGTGGGGTGTGTGAACGTGAGGCGAGGGGTTACTCTTTGCCGCGCGGGGTCCATTTGCCTGGGTCGGACATCATGATGGAGAGTTGACTGCAAATGTGGTCGTAATGGTCGGAGAGTTCTTTGTGAAGTGCGGGTGTGATGTATTCGAAGTGTAATGCAAAATCAATCCAGACGGCGGTTTCGGTGGCTTCTGAATCAGAATCGGTCAATTTGCTGACGAAGTTCTTCGGGTATTTTCTCCTCCGCCATGCTTCGGCGATGTTCGCGCAGACCGAACGCGAGGAACGCCTGATTTGATCAGTAAGGCTGTATTTTTCTTCGGAAGGAAACTTCTTGGTGATTTCATGGATCTGTGTCGCGGATTTGAAGGCGAGTTGATACACGCGCAAGTCACGGTGAGATGTAGCGGTTGTCATTTTGTTCTCCTTTTGTGAATTGATGAGCTGTCGGAGCATTGAATTGGAGTCGCCTCACGCCCAATTCGCTCCACGCCTCACGTTTTACACTTCCCTCAGCCACCTTTGAAACTCACTTCCACTCGTGCTGGATTCAAACCTCTCAAAATACTTCTGCCCGTAGCCTTCGTAATCAAAATCAAGTTGCGAGACGCCGCGTTGTACCTGCGCCCACATTGCCTCTCTTAGATCGGACATGATCTTCATTAACTTGAGATGCGCGTGTTGTGAGTCTGTTGGGTTGTTGAAGTAGGCGCGGAGCAAGATGGCATCTTGTTCTACGTTGAATTCGTGTTGAACGGCGAAGTTGCCCAGGTCAAAGAAGATGTCGCCCATGCCCGCGTATTCCCAATCCAAAACGCGGATGCGATTTCCATCATCAATAAAGTTTCCATTGAGTAAGTCATTGTGGCAGGGACGGAGTGCCAGCGGCTCGCGGGCGTAGAGCGCTGTTTCGATCTCACTTGATTTTTCGAGATACCAATCCATCTTATCGGGTAGTTTTACATTGAAACTGCGAGCAGTTTTGGCGTATTCCTCCGCGACGCGGAAGGGAGAGAAAAAGCCGGGAAAGTTTTCAATCGCGTGATAGGCTTTCATAGATTCAAGCACGCGTTTGATGTTTTCCTCCGTGCCGATCTCCTCAGCCGACATCCCTTTGCCTGAAATGAAACGAGCGAGGATGAATCCCTCAGGGGCAATAAAGGCAACAGGGTTTGGAGCAACTCCAATTTGCGCGGCGAGGCGGGAGCATTCATATTCCACCGCGCGGTCGATGCCGAGAAATTTTGTCTCGTTGCCGCCCATCCGCAAGACGAAGGAGTCTCCGTCTGCTGTGATCTTGTAATTCTTGTTGGTGATGCCGCCCGTCAACTCAACGACTTCGATTGACTTGGCGGAGGCGATTTGCGGAATGCGCTGGAGGATTGTGCTGAGTTCCATGGTTGACCTCGATGGCAGGACGTGCGCGAATTATACTTTTGATTTGCGGAATAGAAACGACCTTGCGAGATATAAATGTTTCCGCGAAACGAATAGTCAAATCGCCTTGCTTTTTTTCAAAAAATGAATTACAAACCTTTCAACACGAAAGGAGGTGCGCCGCCCCCGTCCTGTTGTAAAGAACTGCGCCGTATAAAACGAGATCGTTCAATAGACCTCTTGCGAAAATCACTTTCGCCACAGAGCACACAGAGAAAGAGAGCATTTCTCAAAGGTCTCTGTGGACTCTGTGGCTAAGCTAGAGACACTTATGCAAGAGGTCAAATAAAACTCTACTTGGAGGAGAGATGCGTAAAACCTATACCACCCTATCGTTGTTTGTCCTGTTCGCGCTTGTGTTAGCCGCATGTGGCACCGCGGCTCCTGCGCCCGCTCCCAGCGGCGAAACCGTCACCGTGAAAGAAACTGTAGTCGTTGAAGTGACCTCATCCGCGCCGGTTGTTGTCGCTCCCACCGGCTATGGCGTAACGCTGAAAACCGTGATGGAACGCGGCAAGTTGGTCTGCGGCGTGAACTCGCAAGTGCCGGGCTTCGGCTACGTGGATGCGAGCGGAAATTTTGCGGGGATCGATGTTGATTATTGCCGCGCCCTCGCCGCCGCCATTTTTGGCGATGCTACCAAAGTCGAATTCCGCCCTGTGACCGCCGCCGAGCGCTTCACCGCTTTGCAATCCGGCGAAATCGATATCCTCAGCCGCAACACCACGTGGTCGCTTGTGCGTGATACCGAGTTGGGCGGCAACTTCGTCCACACCACCTTCTATGATGGTCAAGGTATGATGGTTCCGAAAGATAGCGGAATCAAGACCCTTCAAGATTTGGCGGGCGGCACGATCTGCGTTCAGACCGGCACAACCACCGAACTTAACCTCGCCGATGTGATGGCGTCGTTGGGCGTCGAGTACACCCCGGCTGTTTTCGAAGATGCCGATGCGACATTCGCGGCATACTCCGAAGGGCGCTGTGACGCCGTCACCACCGATAAATCCGGCTTGGTCTCGCGCCGCTCTGTGTTGGCAGATCCGTCTGCTCACGAGATCCTCGACGTGACCATGTCGAAAGAACCGCTCGGTCCGATGGTTCGCCACGGCGACGATCAATGGTTCGACATCGCGCAATGGACGGTCTTCACGTTGTTCTCCGGCGAAGAATTTGGAATCACCTCTGCTAACGTGGATGACATTCGCGCCAATGCCACCGCGCCTGAAGTCCGCCGTATGCTTGGCGTGGAAGGCGACCTGGGTTTGAAACTCGGGCTCACCAACGATTGGGCTTATAACATTATCAAGCTCGTCGGAAATTACGAGGAGATTTACAATCGCAACCTCGGTCCCGATACCCCGACTTACATTCCGCGCGGCTACAACAGCCTGTACACCGATGGCGGCTTGCTCTATTCGCCGCCGTTCCGTTAGACCATAAAGAACGCAAAGAGGGCGGGGAGATATTCCCCGCCCTCTGTTTTCATTTGGATGACTCTCCATGCAGCGCGAACATAACCAAGCCGCAACAATTCCATTTTGGCGCGATGAGCGCATTCTCAAAATTTTAGGGCAGATCGTTTTTGCTTTGTCTGTTTTCTATGTGGGCATGCTCATCTACCAGAACATGAAAGTCGGGCTTGCCAAACAAGGCATCTCGTTCAGCTATTCATTTCTGACCAACATCTCCGGCTTCGACCTTGCGGAAACCTCTTTCCCCTACGACCGCAACTCCGCGTATTGGCAGGCGTTTCTCGCGGGATTGCTGAACACGCTCAAGGTCGGCGTCGTCGGCATCGTCTTTGCGACCATTCTCGGCGTGATTCTCGGCGTCGCGCGCCTTTCCACGAATTTCATCATCAACCGCCTCGCAACATTTTATCTTGAACTCATTCGCAATCTTTCGTTGTTGGTATTCTTGATCTTTTGGTACCTCGGCGTTTTTCTCAAACTTCCGCGCGTGAAGGATGCCATCTTATGGCCCGGCGATATCATCCTGACGAATCGCGGCGTGGGCATCCCTTGGGGGATTCCAACCGCTTCTTTCCCGACGTTCCGCCTGATTCTCCTCTTCGGCTTGATTCTCGCCGTCATCGTTTTCTTCGCTCTTCGAGCCTATAGCCAACGCACAGGCCGCGCCCCGTTGACTCTACTCTGGTCGCTCCTCACATTTGTATTGGTTGCGGTAGCGGGCTGGTTCATCCTCCCTGTCAGACCGCTCACATTGGATCTCGCTTTCGTGAAAGGATTGAATCTCGCAGGCGGGAAAATTCTCACTCCCGAATTCATGGCGCTCACGTCGGGACTCGTGCTGTATACCGCCGCATTCATCGGCGAAGTCGTGCGCGCGGGGATTCAATCCGTTTCAAAGGGACAAGTGGAAGCCTCACGCGCGTTGGGCTTGAACGGCTTTCAAACCTTGCGCCTGATCGTTTTCCCGCAAGCCCTGCGCGTCATCATCCCGCCGCTGACGAGTCAATATCTAAACTTGGTGAAAAATTCATCGCTGGCGATTGCAGTCGGCTATCCCGACGTTTTCTATGTATCGAACACCATTCAAAATCAAACAGGTCGCGCGGTGGAGATGATCTCGTTAGTGATGTTGACCTATCTCAGCATCAGCCTTCTGACTTCGGCGTTGATGAACTGGTACAACCAGCGGATCAAATTGGTGGAGCGCTAAGATGGCAAACGTCGAATCTGTCCTCCCGCCGATGACCGAACGCTCCAACCTCCTGCGTTGGGCGCGCAAGAATCTATTCGGTTCGTGGTACGACGCAGTGTTGACCATCCTCGGCGCGTGGATCGTCTATTGGGCGGTGAGCGGTCTGCTGACGTGGGTATTCACCACAGCCGAATGGAAAGTGATCATCGTCAACATGCGCTTGTTGATGATCGGGCAATATCCACTCGAGCAGGCTTGGAGGTTGTGGATCTGGCTTGCCCTTCTGGTTTTTCTTTCGGGAAATTCATTGGCGATCTGGGCGAGAGGTTCGCGTTATGCGCTTGTGCTTTTAGTTTTACCTGTCGTGCTGGCGTTTGCTTTTCCGTTCGGTGACGAGCCGCGTAAGTGGCTGGTCATCTTAACCGTCACGGGACTGGCAGGCTGGGGAATCGGGCGAACCAGCCCGGACGTCCTGAAAAGAAGCGTGATCGCGGGGTGGGTCATCTCACTGCCCATCATCATCCTGCTCACGCGCGGACTCTCCAAATCCGAAACGGGATTCATGCCCATAGTGACGACCAACCTTTGGGGCGGGTTGTTGCTCACCTTCCTGCTGACGGTGGTCGGAATTATGTTCTCTTTCCCGATCGGTGTACTGCTGGCATTGGGGCGTCGCTCGGAATTACCGATCATTCGATGGTTTAGCGTGGGTTACATTGAGTTGGTGCGCGGCGTGCCGTTGATTTCGATCCTGTTCATGGCGCAATTGATGTTGCCGCTCTTCTTGCCAGACGGCTGGACGGTTGATCGCGTTGTCCGCGCGATGGTGGGGATTACGTTGTTCAGCGCGGCGTATCTGGCGGAAAATGTGCGCGGCGGCTTGCAAGCCATCCCGAAGGGACAGTTCGAAGCGGCGGAGGCGTTGGGCTTGAGCGGCGCGCAGACGATGGTCTTTATCATTTTGCCGCAAGCGTTGCGCTTGATCATTCCGATTCTCGTGGGACAGTTCATCGCGTTGTTCAAAGATACATCGCTGGTCGCCATCGTCGGCTTGCTCGATCTGCTGGGAATGGCGAAGACTGTGCTAGCCCAACCGGAGTTCCTCGGCTTGCAGCGCGAGGTGTATGTATTTATTTCGTTGATCTTTTGGGTGTTGAGTTACGGGATGTCGTACTTGAGTCAGCAATTGGAAGTGCGGCTCGGAGTTGGAATTCGATAACGAGGATAAGCGCTATGGCAGACGAACCGATCATCAAAGTTCAAGAAGTTCATAAATGGTATGGGAATTTCCATGCGTTGAAAGGGATCAACATGGAAGTGGCGAAAGGGGAAGTGATCGTTATCTTCGGGCCGTCGGGTTCGGGAAAGTCTACGTTCATCCGCACGCTCAATCGTCTTGAGGAACATCAACGCGGGAAGATCATGGTGGACGGCATCGAGATGAGCCACGATGTGCGCAACATCGAGCAGATTCGCAGTGAAACAGGCATGGTCTTTCAGCAGTTCAACCTGTTCCCGCATTTGACCGTGATGCAGAATATCGTCCTTGCGCCGATCCAAGTCCGCAAGTGGACGAAGCAGAAGGCGGAGGAGATCGCCATGCAATTGCTGGAGCGCGTTGGCATCCCCGAACAGGCGAAGAAATTCCCCGGTCAACTTTCGGGCGGACAGCAGCAACGCGTGGCAATCGCGCGCTCGCTGGCGATGCAGCCGAAGATCATGCTGTTCGACGAGCCGACCTCCGCGCTCGACCCTGAAATGATCAAAGAAGTGCTGGATGTGATGACCGAACTCGCAAAATCAGGCATGACCATCCTCGCTGTGACGCACGAAATGGGTTTCGCCCGCGCCGTCGCGGACCGCATGATCTTTTTCGACAAAGGTGAAATTGTGGAGCAGGGGACGCCTGAGCAGATCTTCAATTCCCCGAAGGAAGATCGGACGAAGTTGTTTTTGTCACAAATCTTGAGGCATTGATTTATTACGTGTGCTGGTTCACGAAAATTCTCTGATGTGGTTGGAGAGCCATTTCGTAAACTGGTCGCGTTCAAGCTTGCCAGCGGCAACCGATAAGATAACTTCCGTTTGTTCGTCAATACTTGCATCTATCATGTAACCGTTGATCGCTAGAAACATTGCCATAGCCGCATGACCTGTGCGTTTGTTTCCGTCTGCAAAGGGATGGTTTTGAATCAAAGAAAATCCCAACGCCGCGGCTTTTTCTGCGAGGTTGGGATAGAGTTCATTTCCACCGAAGGTCATATAAGGTTGGGCGAGCGCGGATTCGAGCGCGCCAAAGTCTCGGATTGCAACCAAGCCCCCAGTTTGCTTCATAATGCGTTGATATATTTCGAGAACTTCGGTGATGGTGAGAGATCGAATCATTATGCCAGTCGCTTGTACAGTTCGTTGTATGTCTCCAAAACGTATTCAAGCGCTTTTTGAAAATCTTCTTGCGGACGCGCGACCAATTCCTCAACACTCACTCGAAGTAATTGTTCGACGGGAACGTTGAACTGAGTTGCAAGATTTTGTAATTTTTCGAATCGGTCTTCTGAAAGCGTAACTGTAACTGTGACCATGGCATACCTCTCTCGCAATTATACAACCTTACGCGTTGATCAATTTTCCATTCCAACAAACGCCGTCGCGGAGCTATTTGTTGATAATTAACGCAACCTCATCCAATACTTCGAAAATATTGACAGGTTTGCCTGATGTGATATTCGTTTCGCTGACATGGATGTGATGCGGAAAGTTTTCAAGATGGGGGTAGTGCGGAGCGTTGTCCCAGCGGCAAATGAGATTGCCGTTTGTATCAGCCCAATGATAACTATAGGTTACAAGGCGAATCTCACCTTCTGTGTTCTGCTCAATGAATTCTGAAAATTCCAT
Source organism: Candidatus Defluviilinea gracilis (assembly GCF_057138825.1). Taxonomy (NCBI): domain Bacteria; kingdom Bacillati; phylum Chloroflexota; class Anaerolineae; order Anaerolineales; family Candidatus Villigracilaceae; genus Candidatus Defluviilinea; species Candidatus Defluviilinea gracilis. The sequence goes on along the minus strand of NZ_DBNHEF010000065.1, from coordinate 31,122 downwards.
TTTGCTGTTATCCGAAAAGAAAATGCGAACGCGTAGATGACCGTTATTTGATCTATCTACGCGTTTAAGAAACTTAAAATCAACAACAACTGAATCGGTCAAGAGACGATCCTTGACCGATTCGAAGTATTCGGCGATATTCATTTCTGGCTTTCGTTGGAAAGGAATTCCAGACGTTGTCGTAGATTATCCGCCATTTGAGCCAGTGACGCCCATTCGACATAATCCATGCGGTCGTCGGTTTTGCCCGCCTGCCATCTCTTGAAAAAATCCGCTGTGGACATGTTGTGTTGACGCTCAAAGTCGCCCAGGTCTTTTTCGGTAGCCGCGAGATCAGACTGCAACTGGCTGAGTTCTAAATCTAGAACCTTGTTCAAGTTACGCGCAGTTGTTTCGCTTACCTGCCCGCTTTCGTAGAGTTTGAACAAATTACCAACTTGTTTTTTTGTATTGGCTGACGTGTGAATAGTCATAGCGCGCCTCTGTTTCAATTATACAACCACAAGCCTGTCTTTTCGCAATTCATCCAATGTTCCCGCGCCTGAGGTGAACATCGCCACCTCGATCTGTCGCTTCGTTAACTTCATCGTTTCAGTTTGTGGATGGCTGATGCGATCTCATCAAGCACGTCGAAGATATTGACAAGTTTGCCTGAAGTCACATCCGTTTCGCTGATGTGGATGTGATGCGGAAAGTTTTGGAGATCAGGGAAGTGTTTCGCATTATCCCAGCGACGAATGAGATGTTTATCTTTATCCATCCAATGATACCGGTAGCTGGTTAATTCCAAATCGTCCAGCCATTGTACGAATTCAGAGAAATCGAGGATATCGCCGTTGGTCAAATTTGCTCGAACACGGATAAACCCCTCCTCAAGGCTGGCAAACTCCCTGATGACATCAAACCTGATAACAATAGAGTCGGTCGAAAGGCGTTCTTTGACCGACTCCACGTATTCGATCGGGTTCATTCCGACGATTCGCTAAGAAGTTCGAGTCGCTTGCGGATGCTGTTTGCCATTTGAGCAAGCGACGCCCATTCGACCGATTCGGCGCTATCATCTGTTTGTCCTGCCTGGTAACGCTCGAAGAATTCGGGAGTGGACATTTTGAATTGTTTCTCGTAGTCGGCTAATACTTTTTCAATCTCGTCTAATTGAGATTGCGATTGGCTGACCTCGTACTCGACTGCTTTGTTGAGCGTTTGCGCGGTCAAATTGCTGACTTGTTTTTTTTCGTAGAGTTCAGCTAGCCAGCGGACACCTCTGGCGTATTTTGTGTTGGGCGTAGTTTGAATAGTCATGCAACACCTCTGTTTCAATTATACAACCACAAGCCTGTCTTTTGTTAGCTCTTTCAATGTTCCGGCACCCGAAGCAAACATCGTCACCTCGATCTGCCGCTTCGTTAGTTTCATCATGTCAACTGCTTGCTCGGTCGAAATTGCCGCGGCTTTGAGGAATTGACCTGCCATGCCGCCGAGCGTTGCGCCGAGGGCGATGCACTTGGCGATGTCGAGTCCATCTTTGATGCCGCCGCTGGCGAAGATGGTCATGTCGGGGGTTGCTTTCTTCACATTCAAAATTGAATCTGCCGTTGGGATTCCCCAGCCAACAAACGTCGCGGCGAGTTGACGGGTGAATTCGTCGGGGGCGCGGTGCATTTCCACTTGTGACCAACTTGTGCCGCCCGCGCCTGCGACGTCAATGGCGGAAACGCCGCAATCGGATAATAACTTTGCTGTTCGTTCGGAGATTCCCCAGCCGACTTCTTTTGCAATGACGGGGACCTCGATTTGTTTGCAGACTTCCTCGATTCGTTTTGCAAGCCCATCAAAATTTGTGTCGCCCGCATCTTGCACGGCTTCTTGTAACGGATTCAAATGGAGGATCAACGCGTCGGCTTGGATCATGTCTACGGCGCGGCGGCAGTGGTCAATGGTGTAGCCGTAATTGAGTTGTACTGCGCCAAGATTTGCGAACAATAAAATATCAGGCGCGACGCGGCGGACTTGAAACGTCCGCGCTTGTTCGGGGTGTTCGATCGCCGCGCGTTGACTGCCGACTCCCATAGCGATGTTCATCTCTTGCGCGGCTTCGGCGAGACGCAGGTTGATGGTCTCGGCTTCGGCTGTGCCGCCCGTCATCGAAGAGATGAGGATGGGAGCCGCTAGAAGTTTGCGAAACAGGCTGACCGTCGTATCGAGGCGGTTTAAGTCCAGTTCGGGCAATGCTTCGTGGATGAATCGGTAATTCTCCAGTCCTGTTGTCAGCGCAGAGCGGACATCCTGCTCTAAGTTGATCTTAATATGGTCTGCTTTTCGCTGGTCTATCGGCGCAACTTTTGACATGGGGCAGTGTTCCTGTGGTTGTATTATCTAGTACAATAGAAGAAATTCTCTGAGGAGGTTGTCATGTCTGACACATTTAACGACGTAAAGGCGATTATCAAGGATTTACTGGGCGCCGACGAGGCGAAGATCACACCCGAGGCTCGCTTCCGCGAGGACCTTGAGGCTGATTCGCTCGACTTGGTGGAGTTGATCATGGCGTTTGAAGACAAGTTCGGCGCCGAGATTTCCGACGAAGCCGCCCAAAAGATCGCTACCGTCGGTGACGCCGTTTCGTACATCGACTCGCATAAGTAAATCCTTTTGGCGATTATAACCGTAGAGCCGTCCGATAAGGACGGCTCTACGTGTTTAATTTAAACCTTTGCCACGGATTTCACCGATTCTCACGGATTGGTTTTAAAAATTTGAGAAAATCTGTGTAATCGGTGGCTGGGGTCTTACTTCAATAGCGACGGAATCTCCTCGGGATGTTTCGCTACTTTGACTCCCGCGGCTTCGAGCGCTTTGACTTTGCCTTCCGCAGTCCCCGCGCCGCCTTCGATGATCGCGCCCGCGTGACCCATCCGCTTACCGGGAGGGGCGGTCTGGCCTGCGATGAATGAAACGACAGGCTTGGTCATCTTCGATGCGATAAATTCTGCGGCTTTGTCCTCATCCGAGCCGCCGATCTCGCCGATGAGCACAACTTTTTCGGTGTGCGGATCGTGTTCGAACATTTCCAGCACGTCAATGAAATTCGTTCCATTGACCGGGTCGCCGCCGATGCCCACGCACGTGGATGCGCCCATGCCGACGAGTTTCAACGCGTACAACACTTCATACGTGAGCGTGCCTGAGCGCGAAACGACTCCCACGTTGCCGGGGATGGCGATGTTGCCGGGGATGATGCCAACTTTTGATTCGCCGGGGGTCAGCATGCCTGGGCAGTTCGGACCAACCAAGCGAACGTTTTTCTGGTCGAGATAATTTCGCACGCGCATCATGTCTTGCACAGCGACGCCTTCGGTGATGCACACGACGAGGGGAATGCCCGCGTCTGCCGCTTCAAACATCGCGTCGGGCGCGAAGCGGGCAGGGACGAAGATCACCGCGCAGTTCGCGTCGGTCGCTTCTTTTGCGAGTTTGACCGAATCGAATACGGGGACTTTTCCATCCAGCACCCATTCGCCGCCTTTGCCGGGCGTCACACCCGCGACGAGATTTGTTCCGTATGCCAGCATTTGTGTGGAATGAAAGAGTCCTTCGTTGCCGGTGATACCCTGCACGAGAAGTCTTGTGTTTTTGTTGATCAGGATGCTCATCTCGCCGCCTCCACTGCCTTCTTCGCCGCGTCGGCAAGAGTCTCTGCCGTGATCATTTTTGCAGATTTCAAAATTTCGCGTCCTTCTTCCGCGTTCGTGCCGACGAGCCGCACGACCATCGGAACTTTCGGTTTGACTTCATCCATGGCGACCAAAATTCCACGCGCCACTTCGTCGCAACGGGTGATGCCGCCAAAAATGTTGAAGAGAACCGCTTTCACGTTGGGGTCGGACAAAATGATTTTCATCGCCGCGGAAACTTTATCCGAGCCTGCGCCACCGCCGATGTCCAGGAAGTTGGCGGGCGAGCCGCCGAAGAGTTTGACGATGTCCATACTAGTCATTGCCAAGCCCGCGCCGTTGACCATGCACCCGATGTTGCCATCGAGTTTGATGTAAGAGAGTCCGTACTTCCGCGCCTCGGTCTCGGCGGGCTCTTCTTCGTCAATGTCGCGCATCTCGTTCAAGTCTGTGTGACGGAACAACGCGTTGTCGTCAATCATCATTTTGCCGTCGAGCGCGACCAATCGTTTGTCTTTCGTGATGACCAGCGGATTGATCTCTGCCAGCGTCGCGTCGGTTTCGAGATAGGCTTGCCACAGTCCCGCCGCGATCTTGCTGAAGTCGCGCCAATGTTCGCGCGGCAGGTCAATCGAAGCGGCGACATCGCGCGACTGGTAATCGCGCAACCCCAACAGCGGATCGATATGCACCTTGATAATTTTCTCAGGTGTCGTCGCGGCTACTTCCTCGATGTCAATGCCGCCTTCGCCCGAGGCGATCATCACAGGTTTTTTCGCGGCGCGATCGTTCGTGATAGCAAAATAAATTTCATGTTCGATGGCGGCGGCTTCGTCCACCAGCACTTTTCGAACGGGCAAGCCCTTGATCTCCATCGCGAGGATCTGTTGTGCGAGTCCCTCGGCTTCTGCCGCGCTTTTGGCAACTTTGATGCCGCCCGCTTTGCCGCGTCCGCCCACCAGCACCTGCGATTTAACAACAACGCGGCCCCCCAGCTCTTCGGCGATGTGTTTCGCCTCCACTGCGGTAGCCGCCACCCGTCCCTTGGGGATCGGGATTCCATACTTTGCAAAGATCGTTTTGGATTGATACTCGTGAAGTTTCATGTGTCCCTTCAAGTTCTTCAAGATAAAAGCACGGGCATTATACCACCGTGATGTTTGCGACGCAGTTGCACTGCGTCGCGTTCATGCGACTGACTCGCCGTGATGTTCGTGACGCAGTTGTACTGCGTCACCTCTGGTGGCAGTGCAACTGCCACCAGAACAGAAAAATAATTTATGGTATCCTTTCAAGCCCGCTATGAAAAATTTACTCAGAACTCGAATTTTCCTCAAGCCATACACATGGCAGATCCTTGCGACTCTCTTGATGCTGTTCATCATGACCGCGCTCAACCTCCTCGTCCCGCGCATCATTCAGACAGCGGTGGATGACGGACTCACTCGCCGCGATATGCGACAGATCACACAGTCCGCGCTTCTCCTTCTCGGACTTGGGCTTGGTTCGGCTTTCCTCAGCCTGGTCAACCGTTACACGACTGAATGGATCGCGGCTCACGTTGGCTATGACCTGCGTAACCGCACGTTCGATCACATCCAGCATATGACGTTTACGTACCACGATCATACGCAATCGGGACAACTCATCTCGCGTTGTATCGAAGACGTCCGCTCGATAGAAAAATTTTCAGGCACGGCGGTTTCCGACCTTGTGAAGTTTGTCATGCTCGCCGTTGGAGTGATCTATTCGATGGTCGCGGAGAATCCATTCCTGGCGGGGATCGCGCTCGTGCCGATGATTCCGCTTGTGTTGATGACCTCCAGTTTTGGCACGAAGATCGGAAAATTATTCTTCATCGTGGATCAAGCAATGGGCGAGGTCTCGAATCGCTTGCAGGAAAATGTCGTCGGCGTGCAAGTCGTCCGCGCGTTTGCGCGTGAGAAATACGAGATCAAACGGTTCACCGATGCGAACAATGTCGTTTTCAAATCATGGGTGCATGTCATTGACGAGTGGTCGAAGATCATGCCGACCACCAACTGGCTCACGACGGTCAGCGTCATCTTGATCCTGTGGTTCGGCGGGCAGATGGTCATGGACGGAACGTTGACCATCGGCGCGATCGTCGCGTTCAACGCGTACATCTTGATGATGGCGGAACCAGCCCAACAGTTGACGGGACTCGTCAACGCGGGCGGGGAGGCGGCGGCTGGCGCGCAACGTGTCTTCGAAGTGTTGGACGTGGAGCCAGCGATCCAGTCCGCGCCGAATGCGGTGAAGATGGAATCCCTGCGCGGCGAGGTCGAGTTCCGCGATGTGCGGCTGAATTACAAAGGCGAAAAAACCGTCTCGTTGAATGGTGTCAGCGTAAACGTCAAACCGAATCAGATCATCGCATTGATCGGACCGACGGGTTCGGGCAAAACCTCATTCATCAATCTCATTCCGCGCTTCTACGATGTGACCGATGGCAGTGTGTTCGTGGATGGCGTGGATGTCCGCGAAATGGATTTGGTGACTCTGAGAAAGCAAATTGGCATCGTTTTGCAAACTTCGCTGTTATTTTCCGACTCGATTAAAGCAAACATTGCCTATGGCCGCCCCGAAGCGACGATGGACGAAGTCATCGCCGCCGCGAAAGCCGCGCAAGCGCATGAGTTTATCGAAGGGTTTACCAACGGCTACGACACTATCGTCGGCGAGCGCGGCGTGACGCTTTCAGGCGGACAACGTCAACGCGTGGCGATTGCGCGCGCGCTGTTGATGAATCCGCGCATTTTGATTCTCGATGACTCAACTTCATCGGTGGATACTCAAACTGAAAAACTAATCCAAGCCGCGCTGGATACGCTGATGGAAGGACGCACAACGTTCGTGATCGCGCACCGTTTATCTACAGTGAGACGCGCCGATTTGATCCTCGTGCTGGATAAAGGTCAAATCGCCGAACGAGGCACGCATGAAGAACTTCTCAAACGCGGAGGACTGTACAAAGAAATCCATGACCTGCAATTGGTAGATCACGCTGGTTTTGCGGAGGAGATGGAGGAAAACTTCCTCGCTGAGCGGAGCGAGCCGATAGGCGAGCGCAGTCGAAGCGAGAGCAGTCAGGAAGCATAAAATTCCTTTTGAAACATGTCCTTCGACTTCGTTCCTCGCTGAGCGGAGGAAGGGTGCTTGTCCGTTCCCTAGTCGAAGCGTGCGTGCCCCAATGTCCTTCAACTGCACTCGTCGCAACAACTGCTCCTCGTTCCGCTCAGGACGGAGAAAACAATATGCCTTATCTTGTTTATATCCTTGAATGCGCTGATGGCTCCTTTTACACAGGAAGCACTGACAACATCAATAAACGACTCTGGCAACATCAAGAAGGCGTTGAGTCATCCGCGTACACTTTTTCTCGTAGACCTGTGAAGTTGGTTTGGGCTTCGGACGAAACAAAATATTATTACGATGCCCTCCGATGGGAGCGACAGATCAAAGGTTGGAGCCGCGCCAAGAAGCAAGCATTAATTCGCGGTGACTTTGATGGAATTCACGAGATCGTAAAGACTGAAAGAAAGCAGAGAGAAAATAAAAAGAAACCTCCTCGCTGAGCGGAGCGTAGCGAAGTCGAAGCGTGAGCATGAAGCCAACTTTTTTTCATGAACACTTGTCCTTCGACTGCGTTCGTCGCTATCGCTCCTCACTCCGCTCAGGACGGAAATAGATATGACCACCAAAATTATCCCTCCCCAATTTATCACCCAATCGGAAGAGACGCTCGATAAGGGCTACGACCCCAAGGTTGCGCGTGGATTGCTGCGCTTTGTGAAACCGTATGCGCCGCGCATGTTCTTTGCGTTGACCCTGATGATCATTGTCACTGCCGCGGCTGTGTCGGGACCGTACTTCGTCAAACTTGCGATTGACGAAGGCGTCGGCGCGAAAGATGCCCACGCGTTGAGAAATATCGTGCTGGCGTATTTGATTGTGTCGGTCGTTCAACTCGTGACTAACTTCTACCGTGTGCGGATCATGTCTCGCGTGGGGCAACACGTGTTGTACGATGTCCGCACGGCGATGTTCGAGCATTTGCAGAATCTGTCGTTGAGTTTTTATAACCGCTACAGTGTGGGGCGTGTCATCACGCGCGTTATCAATGATGTTGGCACATTGCGCGAGTTCATCACGTGGGCGGTGCTGGCAATTGTGCGGAATCTGCTTGGCATCATCGGTACGTTGGTTGCGATGCTCGCGCTGGATGTGAAGTTGTCATTGCTCACGTTTACCGTTTTGCCGTTCATGGTGCTGGCGACGATCATCTTCCGCAAAGCCGCGCGGCAGAGTTATCGCAAAATTCGCGCCGCCGTTTCGTGGACGAATTCGGTGCTGGCGGAGAATGTCAACGGGGTGCGGGTGGTGCAGGCGTTCTCGCGGCAGGAGAAAAATTATTCCACCTTCAACGGGTATGTGAATCGTTATTATCTCGAAACGAGTCTCGATGCGGCGAAGGTCGCGTCGCTATTCACGCCAGTGGTGGATGTGCTCGGCGCGATCGCAACTGCCATCGTTGTGTATGTCGGCGGGAAATATGTGTTGAATACCGAGATCACTGCAGGCGTGTTGATCGCGTTCATTTTGTACATTGACCGCTTCTTCGAGCCGATCCGCGATATGAGTCGGCGCTTCGACACGCTTCAATCCACGATGGCGGGCGGCGAGCGGATTCTCGAACTGCTCAGCCAGCCCGTCGAGGTGCGGGATGCGGAAAATGCCAAAGGGTTAGAGGCAATCGTCGGCGGCGTCCGATTCGAAGATGTCCAGTTCCATTATTCCGATGATCCGACTCTCGTCCTCAATCAAATTAATTTAAATGTGGATGCGGGGCAGACAGTGGCGTTGGTCGGGGAGACGGGCGCGGGCAAGACGACCATCGTGAAGTTGCTGGCACGCTTCCATGATCCGACGTCGGGCTGTGTGCGCGTGGACGGCGTCGACCTGCGGACGGTGACTCAGGCGTCGCTGAGGCGGCAGATGGGGATGGTTCTGCAAGACCCGTTTCTGTTCACTGGCACGGTGAAGGAAAATATTTTGTTCGGTCGTTTGGATGCAAATGATGAGGAAGTGATCCGCGCGGCGCAGGCGGTGGGCGCGCATGAGTTCATCATGGGCTTGAAAAATGGATACGAGACTTCGGTGGAGGAAGGCGGCGCGACGTTGAGCGTGGGGCAGAGACAATTGATCTCGTTCGCGCGCGCGTTGCTCGCCGACCCGCGCATTTTGATTTTAGATGAAGCGACCTCGTCGGTGGATACGCAGACCGAGCAGATCATCCAACACGCGCTGGCGACTCTGTTGAAGGGACGCACATCCTTCGTGATCGCGCACCGCCTTTCAACCATCACATCCGCAGATAAAATCGTGGTCATTCACGATGGGAAGATTGTTGAGCAAGGTTCGCATACCGAGTTGCTGGCGAATCAGGGGATGTATTACGAGTTGTATCGGACGGGGTTTCAGGAGTAGGTAAATAAACCTGACAGGTTTCCTGTGCGACATGATTGACCCAGCCGTTCGCGTGGACGCGGATTCACGATTGGGGCGGTTATGTGAAAACCTGTCAGGTTTGGATGAAGTGCTATAATTTGAGATGAGGTAACTATGGCTATTCCTAGAATCCTTGAAGATATTCAAAACCTTCCTCCCGAAGCGCAAAAACAAGTTTCTGATTTTGTGGCTTTTCTAAAAGCGCGCTACAGTGAAGTTTCGCGCAAAAAGTCCAAACGCGGAAAACTCGAAGATGAGCCTTTTATTGGGATGTGGAAAGATCGCGAAGATATGCGTGATAGCGTGAGATGGGTGCGGGAATCTCGCGAACGTGAGTGGGGAAGTAAATGAGCATCGTGCTCGTAGACACTGACATACTGATTGACGCTGCCGCTCAAAATGCTGATGCGATTGACTGTTTGAAGCATTTTGAGGGAAAGTCAACGCTCGTGGTAAGCGCAGTGACAGAGTTGGAACTTCTGGTTGGTTGTCGAAACAAAATCGAATTACAAAACACAGACCGATTGCTTGAGCGATTTCAGGTTGTCCCACTGAACGAACAAATTTCAAATGGAGCGGTTGGTTTAATTCGTAAATACCGCCTGAGTCATGGGTTGCTTCTTGCAGACGCTTTAATCGCGGCAACCGCGCTCGTTGTGGACTGTGAATTCGTTTCCAAGAATCAGAGGGATTATCGGTTTGTGTATGATCTGAAACTTTTACCCTATCCATTGAGGTAGCCATGTTCAAGTGCCATGTATGCGGTTCGACAGAATACCGCGAAGAAGTAGTGAACGAGGTATTTCAAATTGACGGCAAACCTGTGCTCGTAGAAAAAATCCCTGCGCAGGTATGTACTCGTTGTGGTGAGGAAATTTTCAGCCGCGAAACGACCGAGAAAGTACGCCTGCTGGTTCATGGGAAGGCGAAACCGATCAAGTCTGTGCAGGTAGATGTGTTTGCGTACGCCTGAGGTAAGTGATGGAGTTGAAAATGGAAACTATTCAAGTTAACGTGACATTTGACCAGATCAAGCAAGCCTTGCGCAAACTGCCTGCGCAGGAAAAGGTTGAACTTTGGCGGTTGTTGGACACGGAGATTGATCGCGTTGTGCTCGAAAAGAAATTTGTCGCGACTGTGAGCGCGATTCGGAAGAAATATTCCCGCTATAGCGAAGAAGAAGTGATGTCGGATGCCGTGAAAGCCACACGCGAATCTCGCAATGCGCGCCATGGCAAGAGTCGTTCTTGATACGAATGTGTTAGTCAGCGGGGTAATTGCTTCGGGTCATTCTGCCCGAATTCTTTATTCAGCGCGGCAAAACAGGATAACGCTCGTGACATCGCCACATTTGCTGGCGGAATTCAATGATGTGATCGCGCATCGCCTTTCGACGATTACATCCGCAGATAAAATCGTGGTCATTCACGATGGGAAGATCATCGAGCAAGGCTCACATGCTGAGTTGCTGGCGAATCAGGGGATGTATTATGAGTTGTATCGGACGGGGTTTCAGGAATGATATCCTTAACAGCTTTTCTTAGATTTGATTTAATTTCAAGATTAAGTAACTTTAATCCATTAATCTACCATTGCTATTAAATAGAAAATTATATATACTCGGTAAAATCGTTTTCGCCTAATCGCAGAAAGGGAGTCGGAGTTATGAAAGTAACCATGTTGGGTTTGAGCGGTTCAGGAAAAACCAGCTACATGGCTGGATTATATGAGGTTCTTGGGGCTAACTCTCTTGAAGGTTTCAAGATACGCCCAACATCCTTAGGCCCAGATGGCGATTGGATAGCCGAAAGCGGAAAATTTGAGAAAATATCATTTGGAGCTCGCAATTTTGATTATCCCCCAGGTACTAAAAAAACTACTGTTTGGTCATTTGACTTACTCTACGAGTCGTCCTTTGTAACATCTATTAGCTGGATAGATTATAGAGGTGGTGTATTAAAGGTTCAGCCTGATGATGCCCCTGAGGATCCAGAAATTTTGGAGAGTTTACGGGAAATAGCCACTCATATTTCTATTAGCAATGCAGTAATAATTTTTGTTGATTCTGTATCCTTGACAAGTTACAAGAATCTAAAGGAAGCAAGTTTTAAGAGCGGGGTAAATCGTCTAGTAAATGTTCTCAGCAGATTTGACCAACAGTTTCCGTTTCGACCATTGACTTATGTTATCGCCTTATCTAAGGCTGATGCTGTGGACAAGAAGTGGCAAGAAGATAATTTTGGGAAACTTGTATCCTTAGCGCAGGATACTTTTAAAGAATTGATTGATCTTCATAAACGTAATGTTTCACATTGGACGGGTGCAATAATTCCTGTGTCAGCTGTTGGTCTAGGAAATGCTGAAAATCACATACGCCTTCCTAAACATCTACAAGATTCACTTGAAATGAGCAGTAAGTTGATATCGTTCCCAGAGCCCTTAAACGTTGCCCATGCTTTAGCGTTTTGTATTTGCCAAACTTTGCGCAGGTCAAGAGATGTTGCACAGCAAACTTTATCTGATCAACGAGACCAGATAGAGAAATTATTAAAAGCTTCAAACTGGGCAAAAAACTTATGGTCTGCGCTAACGGGTAAGCAAACATCGCAAGAAATTGCATCCGAAATCTACAAGCAGCAACAATCTACATTTGCGAGTCTACAGCAGTTCGAGAGATTTATTGAACCACTTTGTCGAATGGCTGAATCGGAAATTCGAATCATTCGCGTGTAGGAAATAGGGTTCTCGAATTATGCACTATTATCGCTTTTTATACTCTCGATCATATTCAGAAGATTATCGGTGGATGATGGTTCCGCCTGTCGCGCCTGAAGATGAATTGAAGAGCCTGCTGAGAATATACGATTCCTATGATGATGTAAAAGAAATTAACAGCATAAATAGTTCATTTCCATCTATATATTTGCTTCAAGAGTTGAAGATGCTTTATTTATTTAAATGCAGCCCGTTAGATGTGGTTGATAGATTGGAAAGGCAAATTTATGGCATGGAAGGCGTTGCTATTGAGAGAGGTTTTTGGAGAGATTTTTGGTGTATCCTTCCAAAGGTGTTACTAAATCTTGATCAGTTGTTCTTAAAACAGCGAGATCTAAGCCCAAAACGTAATGATAAATTGAGAAGAGTCTCTTCTGATAAAGAGAAACTCGATTCGAAGATATTGTCTTCGACGAGTTATTTTGAAATATCGAAAAAAGAAGAATTAGCTGTCAGAGATAACAACCCCATTATTCTCCCTTTTAATAAAACTGGGTTTGAAAGTCTTGTAAAGATTACCTCATCTCCTCATCTTCCACTTGTAAATTTTGCATTTGGTGCAACAAATCAAATTCAACAGGTAGCAGATTTTAAGATACTTGCGTTCATAACTCATTCAGATGCAATACTTGAAAAACGAGAGTTTGCCGAGGCTGGCACTAAGGTTAGTCAAATTGAAACATCTAAAGCGAATCAAACTTTTAATAGTAAACAAGTTGAGCATTATGTGGAATATGAAACCTGCGAAACTCAACTGTTTTCCGCAATGTCTGGAGGCTCTAGATTATTTAATAAGCCAAATGTAAATTGGGTGTTTGTCGCTGTTTCTACATCTAAGAAGGGTGGAGTAATTGCTCAATCTGAGGTGGTGGAAAAAACATCTTATTCTGATGAGGCCCCGAATATATTACAAGTTGCCAAAAATGTTGAAATTTTACGAAAGATGCTTGATGAGATGGAAACTCTTGGCTGGAAGGTTTATTCACGCGGGGAACCATGGTGGCGGGTAACGCTGAGGAAATATAGATCATAATCGCCCATGGAAAAAAAGGATTTATTAAGCACCCTTTTTCGTGTAATTATTCGTGAAGGTGGCGAAGATGTTGTGTTTGGCGGGCTCAATAAATTCTTGGTTTTGTTGTTTGCATCGAGCTTCCAGCTTGCCTTTGGGTCTTTCGCACTTGCCTTGCCAATTGCGGCACTTACCACTTTTGGACTTAAGGCAGGATACATAACTGCGCTGGAAATGAGTAGAGTAAAAGCTCTCGGTACCGCCTACAGAGTGTCTGTATCTCCGAAGTCCAAAATTCTCGTTGCGCAAAACATCCAGCCTGCAAGCTTGGCAGATTTCCCCGTTCCCTTACCGATTGAAGCTAGTTTTTATCCAAATGATTTGATTAGAAAAACCTTGGAATCGAATCCACAGGCGAGTATTTTGGACAAACTGGCGGTTCGGCAACTTGATGTTAGACCTATTTATAAGTCGGTTAGCGAGTTGCTTTATAACGAATCGGGCTCAAGATGTGTTGAGTGCGGTAAAGCAATTTATTTACTAGAAGGCTATCAAGTGGGGCATATATCGTCGTGCTCAAGAAACCCCAATCGTTATTTTGATTGGTGTGATGATTGCTTTACTGATTTGACAATATCGAAACATAAAGTTACCTGCATTAGATACTCTTCGTGAAGAAATTATATACACGTTGTGTTGGATAATCAAGAGATCCCTTTCATTGCCAATTCTAAAACAGGAGTTGAGGCTGAATTACGTCACCAAATTTCAAGAAGAGAAAATTAGCAAACATGAATCGCCGTAGTTATCTCTTCTGCTTTCTCCTCCTCACCGCCTGCCAACCCTCGCAACCTCCTCCAACCCGAACCCTGCCTCCGCCTCATGTTGTGATTGAGGCCATCACGCCTGTTCCTCTTCCAACGGATACGCCGCTCCCTTCGCCGACTCCTACAATTGAAGAAATAATTTATCCCTACACCATCGAGGGACTGCGCCAGCATGAGTATCAAAGCGGGGAGGTTCGCATCCTCGAAACGTTGACCGAAACGGACAAGTACACCGCGTACCTGATTGATTATCCCAGCGACGGGTTGACGATCACGGGTGTGATGCAGATTCCGAAGGGTGAGGGTCCGTTCCCTGTCATTGTGATGAATCACGGATTCTACGCGCGGAGCATTTACACGTCGGGCGATGGCACAGATCGCTCGTCCGTGTTTCTGGCGGAGCGGGGATACATCACCCTCGCGTCCGATTATCGCAGTTGGGGCGGGTCGGATGTGGGGGAGAGTCTCTTCTATTCAGGCTTGGCGATTGATGTGATCAATTTGCTCAATGCGATCCCGTCCATTCCGCAGGCGGATGCGACGCGGGTTGGGATGTGGGGTCACAGCATGGGAGGGGGAGTGACGATGAAGGTGTTGACGATCCTCGGTGGTCGAGTAGCCCCGAGCGATAGCGAGGGGCGTATCGAGACCACTGTGAAAGCCGCTGTCCTCTATTCCTCCGTCAGCGCGGATCATGCGGATGTGATTGCGCGTTGGGGCAATGGTTGTCTCGGCGACATCGCCGCGGGCGAGCAACTTCTCGGATGCAATTCGGCGGATGTTGTCCCGCTTGAGTTGCCGAACAGCCTGCTCAACGCGTTTCACAACGCGCCGAGCGACTCGGAGTTGATGAAGAGTGTCTCGCCGATCTTTCATCTTGATTCTATTGACGCGCCGATACAAATCCATTATGGGTCGAACGATGGACTCGTGTACAGTGGCACGCCGCCTGAATGGTCAATCAAGTTGGATCAAGCGTTGCGCGATGCGGGGAAAGATGTTGAACTGTTTCGCTATGAGGGTGAGGGTCATTCGTTTGTGGGTCAACCGTGGTTTGATTTTATGATCCGCGTGGTGGATTTTTTTGATGAATATGTGAAGAGTGGGTAGAAAAAAGCAATTCGCGCTGAGCGGAGCGTCCTTCGTCTTCGTTCATCGCAAATTACGCTCTTCACGCCGCTCAGGACGAGTACAAACAAGCAAAGAGCGTAGACGAAGCGCGCGTTGCATGGAAACTCAACACAACTTGAAACATGCGCTTCGTCTACGGGACAGAAGAACACTGTCCCTCCGCTCAGCGCGAAAAAATTGGAGAATATATGAACAACGTCCGACCGCAGATGAGGTTGTTGAGTGAGTCGCAGAGGGAGGAGATTCATCAGTACACGTTGCAACTGCTCGCGACGACGGGCGTGCGTGTGGACTCGCCGTCGGCGGTGGAGATGTTGGGGAAAAGGGTAGGCAGGTCGAACGTCGAGGGAAGAACCGTGCGGATACCGAGCGAGGTGGTCGAATGGGCGATAAAAGCCGCGCCGCGCAGAATCCAAATCTATGACCGACGAGGGAATCCGCAATTCCAAATTGGGAATGAAGAAGACCGCGCGCGATTCGGAATCGGAGTCACCGCGTTGTTTTATCAGGAGCCAGAGACCGATACGCCTGTGGAGTTTCAGCGTAAACACATGCAAGACATGGTGCGCGTCGGAAATAAATTGCCGCTGTACGACATGGTCTCGACGATCGGCATTTGCCGCGACGTGCCAGATTATCTGACCGATCTGCTTGGCTCGCTTGAACATTTTGCGAACGGCACGAAGCCGATGGTGTTGTTGTGTTCGGACGAAAAAAAATTCGACGATGTGTTGAACATGATCCAGCATTTGCACACGCGCGACCTGGGCGACAAGCCTTTTATCATTCCGTATTTCAATCCCGTCTCGCCGCTGGTGATGAACGAAGGCACGGTGGACAAAATGAAAATCGCCATCGAGCGCGGACTGCCCGTCATCATATCCAATTACAGTTTGTCGGGCGCGACCACGCCGATCACGCCCGCAGGGACGATCGCCGTGTTGATGGCGGAGTTGCTCGCGGGCTTGGTCATCGGGCAATTGTATAAAGAAGGCGCGCCGATGTTCCTCGGCATGTTGCCCGTGTATCTCGACATGAAAACACTGCAAAATTTTTACGATCCGCAAAGCGTGTTAGACAGCCTCGCCTGCGCCGAGATGATGGCGCATTACGGCATCCCGCATTGCGGCACGTCGGGGAGCGGCACAGGCTGGGGCATGGACTTGCTCGCCGCGGAAACATTTTGGATGAACACGCTGATGATGACTCTGACGAAGGGCGGCATCGCTCCGTTCATCGGCGATACGTTGGGATCGAAAGCCGTCTCGCCGTTGACGTTTATCTACTGTCACGAGATCATTGATCAGGCTCTACGCTTCTCTTCGGGATTTCAACTTGACTCTGCTTCGGTGGGCTTGGACGAAATCCACGCGGTGGGACCAGGCAAGGGATTCGTCTCCGCGCCGTCTACGTTGAAAAATTACAAAACGGGATACTACGTCAGCCGCATCTTCCCGCGCTGGAGCATGGAGAAGTGGCTGGAGGCGGGTCAACCGCATGTGCAGAAACGGTTGAAGGAATATTCGATTGAGTTCTTGAAGGATTTACCTGTCCCTGAGGATCATGAGGAGGTGATGAGGAGAGGGGAGAAGTGGGTGGAGGGGTGGGAGAGGAAGAGGTGAGGAGTTATCAGTGAACAGTTATCAGCCACGATTGGATTTCGGCGGGTCGCGCAGCATCCTGCCTCAGTTCGTGGAAGTCCGCTCAAGCGGACTCGCGAGCGTCGCCGCGAGATCAGCCCGAAGGGCTTCCATGTGCTGAGCAAGCGGCTTTAGCCCTGCGAATCCCATCCTTGAAATGGACCCGACCTATGAAAAAACCAGTAACCGCCGCGCGTGATAAAATTGAACCACTGAGTTGAAAGGAAGCACAAAATGGCTCTGGAAACTTTGGAAAAATTACTGAAACAAGCAGATCGCCTATCTCCCAATGAACAATTGCTTCTTGCCACGCGGTTGATCGAGCGGGCAAGACAATCCGTCAAACCTATGAAAGCAAGTGACTTGCTCAAGTCTGGCTTAGTGGGTGTTTGGTCGAAGCGGCAGGATATTGGCGATAGCGTTGCGTTCGCTCGCAAGTTACGGTCACAGGCACAGACGCGGAGTCGCGCCTCGTGATTTTGCAAGACCAAGATAGCAGAGGTCGTTTATGAATTGTTATTACCATCATGGTGTTCCAGCTATTGGATTGTGCAAGAACTGTCACAAAGGCTTATGTCGGGAATGTGCTGTAGATGTGGGAAACGGATTAGCGTGTAAAGATAGCTGCGAAACAGCAGTTAATGAAATAAACGACATATTTCAGCGTACGAAAGGTCAGTACTACCGTTTGGGTTCTAATTATGTGCGCGGAGTTTGGCTTGCGTCAATATTTGGAGTCACCTTTTGTTTGGTTGGGCTTCTTTTGTTGTATTTTTATCCGCACAACTGGCCCGCGGCATTGCCAACGATCGTAATCAGTTTCTTTGCCTTCTATGGTGCAATAACTAATTATCGGGAAAGCAAAAAACACAAGAACTCTTTGTAGTTGTCACACATGCTGAATTCATACGATGCCCTAATCATCGGCGGCGGGGTGACGGGATGCGCGACCGCGTACTATTTGTTGAGGGACGATCCGCGCATCAACGTCGCCATCCTTGAAATGGACCCGACCTACGAGAGAGCGTCCACGCCGCTATCGGACGGGAATACGCGCATCCAATTCAACATCAAAGAGAATATTCAAATGTCACAGTACGGGCTTGAGGTTCTCAAGACCTTTGCCGACGAGATGTCCGTTGGCGGCGAAAAGCCCGACCCTGCATTTCGTCAGCAGGGGAATCTGTTCGTGCTGGATGAAGCCAGCCGCGATGAATCTCATGAAGGGATGCTTCTGCAAAAGAGTCTCGGCTGTGAAGTCCATTGGCTGACGCCAGATGAAGTTCAACAACATTTCCCGCTTTACAACTTGAAGGATTGCGTCGCTGGCGCGTTCGGTCCGCACGATGGGACGATGTTACCTATGGCGGTGTTGGATGGTTACAAAAAGAAAGTGATTTCGCTCGGTGCGAAATACATCCAAGCCGAGGTGATTGAAGTTTTGAAAGAGGGGAATCAAGTCTCTGGCGTCAAGCTTGTATCTGGCGAAGTGTTGAATAGCAACATCGTGATGAACGCGGCAGGGGCATGGGCGCCGAAGATTGCCAAATCCCTTGGCGTGGAACTGCCGATCGCGCCGACGAAGCGACAGGTCACGATTGTTGAAACGAATTATCACGGCGAGGGAGTTTTACCCGTCTTGTTTTTGCCCTCAGGCTTGTACGTCATTCACGAAGGTGAAGGATTGTTCATGGTCGGCAAGTCGTTCCCCGACGATTACATCGGCTACGATGACTTCCGCTGGGAGAAAAACATCTTCGAGAAACGGATCTGGTCCGAACTTGTGGACAACATCCCTTCGTTTGACCGACTCAAAATCCTGCGCGGCTGGGCGGGGCTGTACGAGGTCAACACACTAGATGGCAACGCGATCCTCGGCGAATGGACTCAGTTGAAAGGTTTCTACCTCGCCAACGGATTTTCAGGGCACGGGTTCCAGCAGTGTCACGCCGTGGGGAGGTACATCGCTGAATTGATGCTGGGCAAAACGCCGACTCTCGACCTGTCCATTTTTTCGCCGCAGAGGATTTTGGAGAATAAGCCTGTATTTGAGAGTAAGAGGAAGATAATATAAGTGAAAACGGTGGTTGAGTAGTCCCGCGATGCTCGTCGCGGGACGTATCGAAACCACAGGTTCGCGTACGAACTTTTGTAACAAGATTTGCTTTACGATGTGGTGGTTTCGATACGAGCCTCACTCCGTTCGGCTCTTCTCGACCACCGATTTTTCCTTGACGCAAAATTTCCCCAGTGATAAACTCCGAACATCTTAACCAACCCTGAAAGGAGGCATGTTGCCATGAAAGCCAGCGTATTATCCACAACCCAAGTTTTGAACGCGCCTCCTGTCGGCAAATCGTAGTAACGACTTCAGTCGTTTTATGTTGCATGTAACCGCAGGCGCATTCACCTGCGGTTTTTGTTTTAACCCATTATAGACATGTCATTCTGAGCCGCGCTCTTGCTCTTTGCGGCGAAGAATCTCCGTGATAATCATTGAGACCCTTCGCTAGCGCTCAGGGTGACATACCAAGAGGGCGACCGCAGGAAAACGTATCCACCTTTTCAATTTCATCTGTAAACAAAATGGACACAAAACACTACATACAAATTTTCGACGAGTTGGACGATGACGACCGACTCGACAATGAAACAAAAAACGGACGCAAACAAAAATATCCGCTTCGCAACCCGAAGAAAGAATCGGAGTCGGATCATGCATTCAAGTCACAGCAAGACGACTCGGCTGGCACATACAAGTTCACCTACAAAGCCGCGCGATTTGAAGAGTGGTGGCTTCTCGATTCCATCGGTCCGTTTTACGAACACAAACTCATCAGCGATGTCCTGCGTCGGCTCAAGGGCGGCAAAGAGGCGTCCGTATATCTGTGTCAAGCATCCACTGAGTCCGAACCGTCTCTCCTCGCGGCGAAGGTGTATCGTCCGCGCTCGTTGCGCAACCTCAAGAACGATCAAATCTATCGCACGGGTCGCACCGACCTCGGCAAAGACGGCAAGCGATTGGTCAAAGAGGCAGACATCAACGCCATCATCAAACGCACGGCATACGGCGAAGAAGTGCGTCACACATCGTGGATCGCGTACGAGTTCAGCACGCTCGAGATGCTTCACGCCGCGGGCGCAGATGTGCCGAAGCCTGTGAGCATGGAGAAGAATGCGATCCTGATGGAATACATTGGGGATGTTGGCAATGCCGCGCCGACTCTCAACACGGTGACTCTCGAGCGTGATGAAGCGCGCGAATTGTTTGACCGCGTCATTCGCAATTTGGACCTGCTTCTAACCCTCGAGCGGATCCACGGCGACTTGTCCGCCTACAACATCCTCTACTGGGACGGCGACATCACGCTGATAGATTTCCCGCAAGTGACGTTCGCCGAAGCGAATCCCTCCGCATGGACGATCTTCTTGCGCGACGTGACTCGCGTGTGTCAATATTTCAAAACGCAAGGCGTGGAATGTGACACCAGAAAACTCGCCGCCGATTTATGGACCTCGCACGGGCATCAAGTTGTAAAAGAAGTCCATCCGTTATATCTCGACGCCGAGAAAAAAGAAGATCGTCGTTTGTGGGAAAAACAAAAGTCCACCATAAAATAAAACTGTGCCGCGATCCCTCAAAAGTTCGCGGCACAAAATTCTCCAATTCTCCGCCTCTCAACGACCCCAATCTCCAGTCTCCAATCTCTAAGGGTCGGTAAATTAATAACTTCCCGTATGTTTGTTCGCTTGCAGTTGCACTGCGAGCGGGATGTAGTGCAACTGCACCCGCAACAGGGAATTTATATTTTTACGAACCCTAATCTCTGCTCTCGACTGCCCGAGTCTCGACCATCAAATTACCAATTACCACTTACCACTTACCAATTACCAATTACCAATTACCAATTACTTCCCCTTTCCCCAAAGCCCATACCCCTCATTCCGCCTCGTCTCGCGCCTCTCATGCTGTTCATGGATCTGCTCCACGTGATCCGCTTTCTCTTCAATGGCGGCTTCGAACCATAACTTACCTTTCTCCGCAGTGGCATGACTCCCCGCGCCGTACGCGCCTGTCCTCGTGTCATCATCCCACGGTGGATTCGCAACCAGCGCGCCGCCTTCGATCCAATCCATGTAGTAATCAGGTGTGGCGACGAAATCGGTTTCATCTACAACTCGATCCATGTTGCAAAGGTCTGGGCGCAAATGAAGCATGTACGAAGTTTCAAGTTCGCCCGCGTGACCCATCCCGCCGATCTTCGATGTGCGATATTTCGGAATCACTTCTGATCCAATTCTGCCTGATGTATGAAGGAAGGAAGTTGCGCAAAAGATTCTGCGATGACGTTCACCCGCATACTTCACAACGTTGACTAAAAACGATGTATTGCCTCCATGTCCGCTCATTAGATAGAAGCGATCAAATCCGCGCGAGGCGAGTAAGTCAATCACTGCGACCCAAAAATCTTCAAACGCGCGACCGCCTGCGTTCATTGTCGCCGCAAAAGATGAACGGTGTGTGCTGACTCCGTACGGCATCACTGGCATTGCCCAACAGCGCGTAGGCAATTTAGACGCAGTGCCTTTTGCGATTGAATCAATGATGATGGTGTCAACCGAGAGGGGAAGATGGAATCCATGTTGCTCGGTGTGACCAATGGGGATCAATATCACTTTTCCGCGCTCTGAATCGGGCGGTAAGAACGTTGACGCCGTGAAAAGAGTAGGGGAGGGGAGGCGAAGAACCGAGGATGAATTTTGCAAAATAAATGTTGATTGCGGATCAATGCCCGATGGCGCGAGACAATACACGCGCGAAAATCCGTCGTCGCGCAGACTGTCCAACAAGTTGAAAACGTATTGCGCGAAAATCTTATCGGGCAATTCGAGTCCACTTCCGCGCCAGCCGAATGGGAACGGCGGCAGAAGGCCCGCACGTGTTGGACTCCCTAGCTGGCTTGCGACCAGGTTCCAGTCGAAGCCTGAACCGAGCGGCAGAACGAGCGGAGTGTCGCGCGGCAACTCGGCTACTTTATCCCAAGCCATTTCATCGTATCGAAAGAAAGAAGTCATTTATGTGTCTCCTTATAATTTGCGCGTAGCCAAATACATCACTTTATTTTTCTACCCTTTTATCCCTTCAAACAAGTGATCGTTCGAAACAAATTATAGGGTAGGGGGCGTTCTCTAACGTCCCTGTTGGCGTAAACGCCGACTGCACAAACGACCACATAACTCCAAAACAATCAGCATCGTGCAACTCAAGGTCGAGACTCTTCAGAGCGCGAGTAGCCATTAGAGGAACACGTCACGTATTTGGACGCTGATAATCGCAGAAAACGCCGATTTTTTCTTGAGTCAGCGTTCATCAGGGTTTTTCTGCGTCCCCATACTTTTATCCGAGAGAGTCTTCTATGATGGATGCTCCTAGACAAAACAGCATCAAATTTCTGTGCTCGTTTGATGCAAGCAAGTGAAACGATATGAACAAACGAAAAACCTCACCAAGATTCTTTGAACGCCTGCGCAATGAACTCACGCTGTCATTTGTCCAGTTGATTATCTTTCCTCAAATCGGAATATACAGTAGAATAATTCTCAATGTACTCGACCGAAAACTCAGTACGCGCGTTTCACCAAGTATAACAATGGTTTACCCCGCATCGCGGCTCTACAGGCTTGCGATGCGGTTCTCATTAAACTAGAGGAGTGAATGATGAAAACCAGACATACCTTTTTTGTTGCCATAACCCTGTTGGCGTTGATCTTATCCGCATGTGGAGGGGGAGCGCCTGCGACGCAAGCGGCGACAGATGCGCCTACAACCAATGACGCGCCGTCGGTGTTGAAGATCGGGTGGCTCGGCGAACCTGACACGCTTAACCCAGCCTATGCGTTTCTCACCGAGGCATACGCTATTTTCGATCTGGTCTATTCGCCATTGGTGACTGAAGATTCTTCGGGGGAATACGTTGGCGCGCTAGCGAAAGAATGGAGCGCGTCGGAAGACGGCTTGACGTGGACGTTCACACTGAAAGACGGATTGAAATGGCATAACGGCGAGGCGCTCACTGCCGACCAGATAGCATGGGCGATCAACGCAATCATGGCGGACCCCGACGGCTGGGCGGCGCTTTCAGGCTACGTGGGCGGATTCAGCGAAGTCACCGCGCCTGATGACAAGACAGTTCAGATCGTCACAGAATATCCAATCGCGAACATGGAGTACAGACTGTCTTTCTTGTATGCCGTGTATCCGCCTGATTTTGAATCGTTCACGACGCCGGAAGATTTGCAAAACTTCACCAACGATAAGCCGATTGGCACAGGTCGATTCAAACTCACCACATTCGATAAAGACACCGGGGTGGTAATCCTTGACGCAAACCCAGATTTTGTGGACGGCGCGCCGTTCATTGATCAGGTGATCTATCAAAAGTTCGATTCGGCCGACGCGATGATTCAAGCGCTCAAGGTTGGCGATATTGACCTGCTCTCCGACGTGCCCGCCAGCGCGTTCGAAACCGTCAAAGGATTCGATGGCGTCACCGCGGTCGCATTCGATGGACGCAGTTTCGATGAATTGATCATCAATGACGTTTCCGAAGATAACGATCCCGCGCCGACAGGCAACCCAGCGTTGAAAGACCCCGCTGTGCGCCTTGCGCTGGAAACCGCGATGAACCGGCAGGATATCATTGATATTGTTTTGCAGGGTCAAGGCACGCCAGGCGACACGATCGTTCCGCCCACGTTAGGCGGCGGCTTCTGGCACAACCCGAATATCAAAACACCGGAATTCAGCATCGAGAAAGCCAACCAAATCCTTGAGGATGCCGGGTATGTCAAAGGCGCTGACGGCGTCCGTGAAAAAGACGGCGTGCGGCTTGAGTTCCGCTTGCAATTCGATGTGGACTCTTCAAACTATCCGCGCATTGCCGACCTGCTGGCTGATTGGTATAGCCAGATCGGAATTAAGGCAACTCCCGAAGGCGTCAACTCGGACACGCTGATCGCCGCGACCACCGGGGTTGGCGACTACGATCTTGTGATCTGGGGTTGGGGCGCGGACCCCGATCCCGATTTCATCTTGAGCATCATGTTAACCGACCAGTTCGTCATTGGCGGCTGGAGCGACGCCGGGTATCACAACCCCGAGTACGACCAGCTCTATCTCGATCAACAAACCGCGGTCAACAAAGAAGAGCGGCAGGAGATCATCTACAAGATGCAAGACATGGTCTACAACGACCGCCCGTACATCGTCCTCTATTACAGCAACTATCTTCAAGCCTATCGCTCCGACCGATTCACCAACTTTATCGAATCGCCTCTGGGACTCGACGACGATGCCTCGCTTGCCCAGGCAAAACCTGTTCAGTAACATCAAAACGTCCCGAAGGTTTCCTTGAAAAACTTTGTTGTGCCACACCAACCTTCGGGACGTTGTATAAAAGAGAGCGCATTTTACACGCATGAGAAAGAGCCTCAGCCGCAGAGAACATCGAGTTCAGGGAGATTTCTAAAAGTTTTTTCTCAGAGTTCTCTGCGCGCTCTGCGGCAAAGAAAGAGTTAACAAGATGGCGCGCCGCGATTATTTACTCGGCAAGTTTGGCATTGCCCTGCTGACATTGCTATTCGTTCTTCTCCTCGATTTCATCCTGTTTCGCGTTCTGCCGGGCGACCCCATCCGCGCAGTGATCGGGCGGAACGTTCGCATTTCGGCCGAAGTTCAGCAATCGCTGCGCGAACAATTCGGCTTGGATAAGCCGGTCTTCCCCGACCAATTCGTAGATACGCTCGGTCAATGGGCGCAGGGCAACTTGGGAGTCTCATGGTCGCAGAGAAAGCCGGTCAGCGAGATTTTGATTTCCAAACTTTGGAATACCCTGTTGCTGATCGGTTTGGGACAATTGCTTTCGATCATCCTGGGCGCAGTGTTGGGACTGCTTGCGGGATGGAAACGCAAGACGCCATTCGATGTCGGCGCGCTCACGTTCTCGTTGATCGCGTGGGCGACGCCGACATTTTGGCTGGGAATTATTCTGCTGGTGGCGGGCAGCACATGGCTCGGCCTTCCCACAGGCGGCATCGTCAGCCCCGAAAATGTCGGCAAGCCTCTGCACACCGTCATTCCCGACCTAGCCCGTCACCTGATATTGCCCACGCTGACATTTACAATTCTTTACTTGGGGGAATACATGCTCATCATGCGTTCGTCCATTTTGGAAGTGCTAAGCGAAGATTACATCCTCACCGCGCGCGCGAAAGGGATGAGTCACTTTCAAGTCCTCACCAAGCATGGATTGAAGAACGCGATGCTTCCCATGGTGACGATCATTGCGTTGAACCTTGGCTTCACTGTTTCCGGCGCAATTTACATCGAAACAGTTTTTTCCTACGACGGCTTAGGCAACCTTGTGCAAACCGCGCTCGTCAAACAGGATTACCCGCTTTTGCAAGGAGCGTTTCTCTTGCTTGCGGTCAGCGTGATCGTCGCCAACATGCTTGCCGATATTTTGTACACTTACTTAGACCCGCGCGTGAAAGCGAATTGACATGGGCGAAAATTGGAATCTCCTCTTGCGCAACCTCGCGGAATTTTGGAAAACGTTCCGCCGAAACAAACTGGGATTGGTCGGCGCTTTTTTGGTGGCGACCGCGGCGTTCATAGCCATCTTCGCTCCTGCGTTGACCTCGTACGACTCTAGCGAGATCATCCGCGATGCGAATAACCGCGCGCTGACGTTTGCTCCTCCTTCCGTTCATGGCGTTCTCGGCACAGACGACGCGGGGCATGATGTTTGGTCGCAGCTTGTGTTCGGCTCGCGCATTTCGCTGGTCGTAGGATTCATGGCTGGCTTCATTGCAATGTTCGTGGGCAGCGCGTTGGGAATTGCGGCGGGATACTTCGGCGGCGCCATAGACAGCCTCATCATGCGAATCACCGACGTGCTTCTGGTGATACCCGACCTGCCTCTCATGCTTGTGCTGGTGGCAACCATCCGCCAAATGGAGCTGAAAATTTCCCCGTTGGCAGTGTTGATCGTCGTGATCGGTCTGCTCTATTGGACAAGCACCGCGCGCTTGATCCGTTCGCAAACGCTGACTATCAAAGAGCGGCAATTCGTAGCGCGGGCAAGAGCGATCGGCGCGGGACATTGGCACATCATCCGCAAACATATTTTGCCGCAGTTGATGCCGTTGATCGTGGCGAACACCGTGTTGATCCTGTCCACCGCGATCTTGATCGAATCAGGCTTGGCGTTTCTCGGGTTGGGCGACCCAACTCAACCGTCGTGGGGAACGATGTTGAACTTTGCGTTCGACCGAAGCGCGATATCCAATGGCGCGTGGTGGTTTTATCTCCCGCCCGGCATCGCCATCTTGTGGGTGAGTTTGGGGTGCATCCTGCTCGGAAATGTCCTCGAGGAAATGTTGAACCCGCGTTTGGCGGCGCATCATCTTGAAGGCGAGGCAGGCATGATTGCAATCGCGGATGTGGAGTCTAAAGGATGAACAACGGGAAACCACTGCTCAGCGTGCGCGGACTGACGACGGAGTTCGTCACACCGGAAGGCAAGATCGCGCGCGCGTTGGAAGACGTTTCATTTGATGTGATGCCCGGGCAAACGATCGGGCTGGTCGGCGAATCGGGTTCGGGGAAGACGACCACGCTCATGTCGCTGATGCGGCTGTTACCCGCTGGCGGAAAGATCACCGCAGGCAAGGTGATGTTCAACGACACGAATTTGCTGTCGTTATCCGAACGCGAGATGCGCGACTATCGCTGGAAGAGCATGGCGATCGTGTTTCAGGGAGCGATGAACGCGCTCAACCCGGTGATGAAGGTGGGCGACCAGATCCATGAAGCGATCATGTTGCATAACTTGATGGATGAAGACGCGGCGGAAAAACGAGTGAGAGATTTGTTGGAGATGGTCGGCATTGCGCCGACTCGCCGCGATCAATATCCGCATCAATACTCGGGCGGGATGCGGCAACGCGCGATGATCGCCATGGCATTGGCGTGCGCGCCCGACCTGCTATTTGCCGACGAGCCGACCACCGCATTGGATGTGATGATCCAGGCGCAGGTGCTGCAACTCTTGAAAGAAATTCAAAAGTCGCTTGGGCTTGCGATCGTGTTGGTGACGCACGATCTGGGAGTCGTTGCGGAAGTGTGCGACTCGGTCGTGGTGATGTATGGCGGCAAAGTTGCCGAATACGGAACGGCGGATCATATCTACAACGAGGCGCAGCATCCCTATACACAAAAACTCCTCGAGGCGTTCCCCGATGTGACCAAGCCGGGCGATACGTTGGCGTCCATCCCCGGTACGCCGCCGCGCTTGACGAATCTCCCGCCGGGTTGCCGCTTCGAGCCGCGCTGTCATTTGAAGATCGAGAAATGTTCGCAGATCAATCCTCCATTGCTCGAAGTTTCTCCCAAGCATTACGTCTCGTGCATTTTGCGCGATGGCGCGGAGGCTGACCTATGACGACGCAGACTCCCATGCTCGAAGTGCGCGGACTGTTCAAATATTTCCCGGTGCATCAGGAAATCCTTGACTCACTGAGACGCCGTCCACATTTAAACGTCAAGGCGGTGGACGATGTTTCATTTTCGCTCGCGCGCGGTGAAGTGCTGGCTGTGGTGGGAGAATCGGGATGCGGCAAGACAACCATTGCGCGGACGTTGATCGGATTGGAAACGCTCACCAAAGGCGAGATCGTATTCGACGGCAAGTCTGTCAACACGCATTCGCAACAACCGCATATCGGCTTGAAGCAACTGCGCAAACGCGCCCAGATGATCTTCCAAGACCCATATGAATCATTGAACCCGCGCGCGACGATCTTTGAAATTGTCGCCGAGCCTTTGGTCGTTCATGGACTCATCAAAGACCGGCAGGAACGGGTCGCGGCGGTCAAATCAGCGTTGGAGGATGCGGGGTTGCGTCCCGCCGAAGATTATTTCACGCGTTATCCGCACGAACTTTCGGGCGGACAACGCCAGCGCGTGGTGATCGCCAGCGCGATGGTGTTGCAACCGGAGTTGTTGATCGCGGACGAACCCGTCTCGATGCTCGACGTTTCCATCCGCGCCGAGATATTGAATCTACTGCGCGACCTGCGCCAGAAGCGCGGCATCAGCATTGTATTCATCACGCACGACCTCAGCACGGTCGCTTATTTCGCAGATCGAATCGCAGTGATGTATCTAGGTCGCATGGTAGAAATTGGACCCGCGCGCGAGGTCTTGCAGAATCCACAGCACCCATACACCAAGGCGTTGATCTCTGTCGCGCCTGTTCCAAATCCGCGTTTGCGGCGGGAGCGGGTGATCCTTCAAGGTGAAACGCCGAACCCGATCAACTTGCCGACGGGTTGCCGCTTTCATCCGCGCTGTCCCGTTGCGATTGATATTTGTAAAGAGAAAGACCCGCAGTTGATCGAACTAAGCGAAACGCATCGAGCCGCGTGCTTGTTGCTTGAACAATGACGGACATTACCAGTCTCCAAAATTCTCGGATCAAACACATCGTCAAACTGCGCGAGGATAAAAAGACTCGCAACGAAGACGGCTTGATGCTGGTGGAGGGATTCGACGAGATTCAACTCGCCCTCGCGGCTGGACACACCCCGCAGACGGTTCTCTCCGCCCCTGAACTTGTCTCGCGCTCGTTGACCTTCTCCGCCCGTGAGCATTTGACCCTCTCCCGCGCGGTCTTCGAGAAGATTTCGTATCGTGAAAACCCTGATGGCTGGATGGGAATCTTTCCGATCCCTCAAACATCGCTTGACGATTTGAAGTTAAGCAAAACGCCGCTCATCATCGTGGCTGAGTCCATCGAGAAGCCGGGCAACCTCGGCGCGATCTTGAGGACAGCCGACGCGGCAGGCGTGGATGCGCTTCTCGTCTGTGACGCGCGCGTGGATGTGTGGAATCCCAACGTGGTGCGGGCGAGTCGAGGCGCGGTGTTCAGCGTGCCAGTTGTCGCTTGCGAGAATGCTGAGGCGTTGAAGTGGCTGAAAGGCGGAAAGATGCGTATCGTCGCGGCGACTCCGTCTGCCGATGAAATTTATTCCAATGTAGATTTGAGTCAGCCCGTCGCCATCGCGGTGGGGACAGAGGATGAGGGGCTATCCGATTTTTGGATGACGAACGCGGACGTGAAAGTGAAAATCCCGATGATGGGAAAAGTGAATTCGTTGAACGTGTCGGTTTCGACGGCGTTGATTTTATATGAGGCGGTGAGACAACGCGGATGAGTTGGGCAATGACATCGTTTTGAATTAGGGGCAATCCAATGAAAAATGGCAAACCTTTTGGGCTTGCCATTTTTTGTTACGCGTGTGTTATTTCTTCAGCGCGTTGATCTCTGCCAGAACTTTCTTTACCATGTCTTCGGTGATGCCCGCCTCTTTGGCTTGCGGCATGGCGATCAGGGTTTTGAGGGTCATGCCCTTTGCCAGCCCGATCATGGGATTTTTGGAAACGCCCGGAGCGTACTTCTCCAGGACTTTCACCGCCCCCGTGTCTTTCAAGATGTCACCGACTTTGGTATCCAATGTGTAAGCCATTTGAATCTCCTCATTTTGGGTTTCGCGTGCATGCTTATTATACTGCGTTCGTGTCTGGCATTTCATACAAACTCAAGCGCCGTTCTATTTGTTTGGCAAATCATGGCGCCGTTGACGGGGAACAATTCAGCGGGGGAATGAGTTAAACTAAAGACGATGAGAATCCCATGAAGAACACATCGAAAAAAATATTGTTATTCTGCATCATACTTTTAACTGTCGCCGCGTGCGCGTCCCAGTCGCCTGTGCCGACGAACACACCCCTGCCGCCGTTTGATACGCCGACACCTTTTGTTGCGCCGACGTTCACGCCGATCATCTCCGCCGAAACAGCGACGTCACAGCCAACTCAAGCGACGCAATTCGTGCCGACGAGCACGAATTTGCCCTCAGTTGCGATGTCCACATCCTTGCCGCCCGTGACGGGAATCTTCAACCCGTACGCCGTCATCCTTGTCGGCAAGAACGATGTGCTGAACATCCGCTCTGCCGCAGGGATCGGACAGCCCATTGTCGGCTCGCTCGCGCCCAACACCGTCGGTGTGAACCGCACGGGACCCGCAACCAGCGCGGGAGGCGACCGCTGGGTGGAGATCCAGAATCCATCGGGCGGAGTCGGCTGGGTGAACGCGAAATTCCTCACCGAGCAAGTGACTTCGTCCGCGTTCTGTTCCGACTCGCGCGTGTCTGACCTGTTGAACAATTTGCGAACGGCTGTGTTGAACTCGAACGGCGAGTTGCTGGGTTCGCTCGTCAGCCCCGAGCATGGACTTGACCTGCGCTTGTGGCGTTGGGGAACGGTGGCGAATTATTCTCCCGCAGAAGCCGCGTGGGTTTTCCAATCGGATTACGTGGTGAAGTGGGGACCCGCGCCCGGAAGCGGCATGGATACGAACGGGACCTTCTCCGAACACATCCTGCCGAAGTTGCAAGAAGTGTTCAGCGCGAATTACACGCTGCACTGCAACGACACGCTCGACCTCGCGACCTTCTCGCTGGAGCCGTGGCCCTCCGAATATGCCAACGTCAATTTCTACACGGTACGCAAGCCCGGCTCCGATCAATACGGAGGCATGGACTGGCGCGCCTGGACCGTGGGAGTCGAATACGTGCAAGGCAAGCCGATGTTGTTCGCGTTGATCAATTATCAGTGGGAGCCGTAATCAGCAAAACGTCCCGAGGGTTTGAAACCTTCGGGACGTTTTTATTGCGCAGCAGGTGACAGTCACCTTCAAGGTGACTGTCACCTTTTTTTGTTTCAGTCCCTCATTGAGGGATTTTTTATTTCTTACAGCTGTATCCTTGCCGGGATTGCCACGCTTTTTGGCGTTTCAGTCCCTCAGTGAGGGATTTTTTATTTCTTACCGTTCACCATCGAGTTGAAGCCTGAATACTATGGCGAGTTTCAGTCCCTCAGTGAGGGATTTTTTATTTCTTACTATACACTGACACTGGCTGACGTTGCGGAGCGCAACGTTTCAGTCCCTCAGTGAGGGACTTTTTATTTCTTACTTTTGATCGTTTTGATAGTGATATCGGTTTGTTTGTGCGGGTTTCAGTCCCTCAGTGAGGGATTTTTTATTTCTTACACGCGAGGAGTTTCAATCCAGCGCGATCGCCGGTTTCATTTGTTTCAGTCCCTCAGTGAGGGATTTTTTATTTCTTACTTGTGCGCCCTTTTAGTTACTGTTATGGCGTGCAGACTGCGTTTCAGTCCCTCAGTGAGGGATTTTTTATTTCTTACGTACTGCAGTATATCTCTCCCATTGTCATCTCATATAAGTTTCAGTCCCTCAGTGAGGGATTTTTTATTTCTTACTAGGCGCACCCAATGGGTGTTATCTACTCGGTGGACGCGTTTCAGTCCCTCAGTGAGGGATTTTTTATTTCTTACGTCGGAAATCCGACTATCATCATTTATGAAGACGAACCTGGTTTCA
>NZ_DBNHEF010000064.1:0-1901 GCF_057138825.1 Candidatus Defluviilinea gracilis | reverse complement strand
GCTCAATCTGCTCAAACAGGAGAAAACCGCCAAAGGCGGTATGCATGCCAAGCAACTCCAAGCCGCTTGGAACCAGGATTACCTCCTCAAAGTCCTCGCCTCACCGATTTAGATGCGATTGCCCTATCTCCGAATATTCAATTGTTAATGGCGGCGATTGTATACTGCATGACGAGGCTTTGTCAAGCGCAATATTGGTGGTTGTGTTTTATTTTGATTTTCGATAAGATTCACAAGCAGTCATGTCATGCTGAGCGAAGCGAAGCATCTCCTGGATTGTGCGGGAGACTCTTCGGTCGCAAAAAGCGCTCCCTCAGAGTGACATAATCATCTGGAGGCATCAATGCAATCCGCGCATTCGATTCAAGATTATTTGGACGTGGTGAAAGAGGGGATCGCAAAACGATTTGGAGACGGCAAGCCTAAACGCGTCGTCATCGTGGGGGCGGGTCTTGCGGGACTTTCAGCTGGGTACGAGCTTCGGCGGGCTGGTCACACCCCGATCATTCTCGAAGCACAACAGCGCGTGGGTGGACGAGTGTACACCTTGCGCGATCCATTCACCGAAGGCTTGTACGCCGAAGTCGGCGCGATGCGCATCCCGCGCGCGCACACGTTGACCATGTCTTACGTCGAGAAGTTTGGACTGAAGACGAACGCCTTCACGATGGACAACCCAAACGCCTATCACTACATGGGCGGACGGAAAGTCCGCGCCTCGGAAGCCGCGAAAGATCCGTCACTGCTTGGCTTTGATGTTTCTGAAAAGGAAAAAGGAAAAACGGCGGGCAAAATGTATGAAGCCGCGCTCAAACCTCTGCTTGACCTGCTCGAAAGAGACGGCGACAAAGCCTGGGACGAGATCATCGCCAAATATGACCAATATTCCACGCGCGAGTTTCTCGAATTGAACGGCTGGTCCGAAGGCATGATCGAGATGTTCGGCTTGCTGGCGAATCAAGAGTCGGTGATGAACTCATCCTTCCTTGAATTGTTCCGCGAGGATTCGGGGAACTACTACACCAACATGATCGAACTCGACGGTGGCACAGATCGCCTTCCTCACGCGTTTCTCCCTGAATTGAAAGATAACATCCGCTTCGGCGCGAAGATGATCGCGATGGATCAGTCGCCGACGGATGTGACGATCCACTATCAAACACAAGCAGGGAGATTTGAAGAAAAGGGAGATTACGCGATCATCACCGTTCCATTCCCTGTGTTGCGGCATGTGGAGGTTCTTAAGCCATTTACTCGCGCCAAGAATCGCGCGATCCGCCAGTTGCATTATGATGCTTCGGCAAAAATCCTTTTTCAATGCAAACGCCGATTCTGGGAAGAGGACGACGGCATCTTCGGCGGTGGCACGATGACCGATCTGCCCATCCGCAATTTGTATTATCCCGACCACGGACGCGAAACGGGACGCGGCGTGATCCTCGCAAGTTACACATGGTCGGAGGATGCGCAACGGTGGGGCTCGCTCAAGCCCGATGATCGCATCGCCCAAGCATTGGACGATGTTGCCGAGATTCATCCGCAAATTACAAAGGAGTTTGAAGTCGGCGCCTCATGGATGTGGCACGACGATGAATTCGCGGGCGGCGCGTTCGCATTATTTGATCCTGGTCAGCAAACGTTACTGCATGATGAAATCGTAAAGCCCGAGGGGCGAATCCATTTTGCGGGTGAACATGCGTCGCTGTATCACGCATGGATCCAAGGCGCGTTCGAGTCGGGTTTGCGCGCGGCGATTGCGATTCATCAATCTCCGTAAAATAAAAAGACCTCACAGGTCTTTAAGACCTGTGAGGTCTGCTACATTCGATTCCCCGCCAATGCCGTGTGCTACGAAGTTTTGAACCTGCTTTCGCAGGTGGGTCCCTACCCAGAAACGCCGC
>NZ_DBNHEF010000063.1:0-15352 GCF_057138825.1 Candidatus Defluviilinea gracilis | reverse complement strand
GCTCAATCTGCTCAAACAGGAGAAAACCGCCAAAGGCGGTATGCATGCCAAGCAACTCCAAGCCGCTTGGAACCAGGATTACCTCCTCAAAGTCCTCGCCTCACCGATTTAGATGCGATTGCCCTATGCTTGGTTTCCCTCGGTGTGGGAATTATCCAGGTTCTGAGATTCAGGGGTCAAATTAAAGCCAGGCAGTATGTTTTTTTGGTCATTTCGGGTTTAGGCGGCGCTGTCGGCGGATTGACAGGAGGCATGCTATATTATTTTTTCATGGAAATAATTAATCCAAATGGCTCTATATATAGTGGCAATCCGCCTTTTTTTAATAGCTTTTTATGGTCATTGGAAGGACTTATTATTGGAGTTGTAAATGGCGGAATAATTGGCTTCTCTACTTCTTTGTTGCAAAATTATTTGATGAATAACTCGAAATATAGCCTTAGATGGTTCATATATAATCTTTTATCGTGGTCTTGTATTTGTAGCATTGGCTGGGCGCTCATTATGATCGCTGAGGTACTCATAGATTTCCCTTTTCTAGGGGACGCCGTCGCCTCAATCTTCATTATGGTAACCCACGGTTTCAGTTTTATTTTATTTCTAAAGTACTCGCCACAAATTGAGTTTTCATAGTACAACTTATAATCAAAAGACTTCCTTTGCGCTTATTCCCGAATCCACACTTGGGCGCAATTGAGGACGAAAAAAATCTAAAAAGATAATTATTGTGAAAACCTACCGTAAAGAACTTTGGTTTAATCTCCCCACCCGCCGTGGCTTTGTAAACATCACTCAGCAAGTAGAGGCCTGCCTCCATGAAAGTGAAATCCAAGAAGGCCTTATTTTGATTTCAGCCATACATATAACGGCGTCAGCATTCATCAATGACGACGAATCAGGCCTGCATCAAGATTATGATAAATGGCTGGAAAAACTTGCCCCTCACGAACCTGTCAGCCAGTATCGCCATAACGACACAGGCGAAGACAATGCCGATGCACACATGAAGCGCCAGATCATGGGACGTGAAGTAGTCGTCGCTGTGACGGGTGGTAAACTTGATTTTGGACCTTGGGAGCAAATCTTCTACGGTGAGTTCGATGGACGAAGACGCAAGCGGGTACTGGTGAAAATTATTGGCGAATAAAAAATCCTCCTGGCTTTGCCAAGAGGACTCCATTTGATGCCTTCAAGTTAATCAGCAGACTTACGTCTCTTTTTCGACAGGAGTTGAACCAGATTTGGTGAAATTTTGAAGTGGTAAGTGTGACAGACTTGTGAACGCCATGCACATTTCCGCATCGGTCTTCATCAATGACGACGAAACGGGCTTGCATCACGATTACGAACAATGGCTCGAGAAACTCGCGCCGCACGAACCTGTGAGTCAATACCGCCACAACGACACGGGCGAAGACAACGCCGACTCTCACCTCAAACGCCAGATCATGGGACGCGAGGTGGTGGTTGCGATCACCAATGGCAAGTTGGATTTTGGTCCGTGGGAGCAGATCTTCTACGGGGAGTTCGATGGGAGGCGAAGGAAGCGCGTGCTGGTGAAAATTATTGGAGACTGAATCAACCGTCCCTGCGAATGCGCCGCACTGAGATTTGTCGAAGTGAGGCGAAAAAACGTCCCGAAGGATTGGATCCCTCGGGACGTTTGCTTTCTACGGGCAGTTGATCCGATAGACGATCAATTGCTCGATCTTTTGGGTTGCATCTACCCTACCGCCGCCTTTGTTCAAGCCGACGATCTGGAAATCGAACCAACCTGGGTCTTGCCGTGAATCGGGGTTGATCATTTCACCGGTGAGTACCATCGAGAACACGCCCGGGCTGACCTCATCCATCTTGCCTGCGGTTCTCCATGGAGAATCATAGAGCGCTTGCGGGTAATCTCTTATCCGATAGAAGAGTTCGGCATCTGTGATATCGATCAATTTGGCGGTTGCCGTAAAGGTCAGTTCGCGCGTTACGCAACGCAGTGAGAATTCATTGCCCGATACCGAAATGTTGCTGAACACGCCTTTGCCCAGCAGATCATCTACCGTAATGGCGCCGCCAGTAGCCGCAGTGGTGGGCGCGACAACAACAGGCGCTTGCGTGGGCGGAATGGCAGTCGGTTGCGCGGGCGCAGGCGAAGCCTCAACCACGACCGTGACAACGACCGGTTGCTGTGGCTCCTGCGGGGCTTGAGTCGGTTCCACGACCACCGTCACAACAATAGGCTCGGGCGCCACCGGCTGGGCAGTGGGAGTCGCCGGCGCGGCGCAGGCGGTCAAAGCGACCGCCAGCAGGATAAATAATAGTCTCTTCATTTTCTTTCGCTCCTTTTTGAATAGTTAATCAATCTTAGCCCGGCGTCAAGTATGTGTACACGGCTCGATTCGATTTCCACTTTTCAGTTTCGATAGTTCAGTCTGTGTTCACCATAACAACTCATCCCCCAAATGTACCCATGCGCCTCTGATATAATTTTCGCCATGCTCACACCTGAACAGATCGAAAGCAAACTGGATCGCATCCTGTTGAAGGTTCAAAAGCCCGGTCGCTATGTAGGCGGCGAACTCAACAGCACGATCAAAGATTGGGACTCGATTCAGACCCGGGTCGCGTTCGTCTTCCCCGATATTTACGACATCGGCGTCTCGAATGTGGGACTCAAGATTCTCTACGACCAAGTGAATCAACGCGACGACGCGCTTGCCGAACGCGCCTACGCCCCATGGCTGGATATGGAAGCGCTCATGCGCGAGCATGGGATTCCGCTGTACGCGCTCGAATCAAAACGACCTTTAGCCTGCTTCGACCTCGTCGGCTTTACTCTCCCTTATGAGACTCTCTACACCAACGCGCTCAACGTCCTCGACTTAGCCGGCATCCCCGTCCGCTCCGCAGACCGCGACGAGACCCACCCCATCATCATCGCCGGCGGACATTCCACCATGAACCCCGAACCCATGCACGCGTTCATCGACGCGTTCGTGATCGGCGAGGGGGAAGAAGTAATCCATGACATTATTGATGCTGTGCAAACGTGGAAAGTAGAAAGTAGAAATCCACTTTCCACTTTCCACCGCAAAGATGTATTACAACAACTTGCTCACATCCCCGGCGTTTACGTTCCCACTTTCTACGAAACCAACTATCTCGAAGACGGCACTATCTCGCACATCGAGCCTACAATTCCTGATATTCCAAAAATTGTTACCAAGCGTGTCGTTGCCAAACTGCCTCCCCCGCCGACGAAGTTCATCGTCCCCAACATTGACATCGTCCACAACCGCGTGTCAGTCGAGATCATGCGCGGATGCACGCGCGGGTGCCGCTTCTGTCACGCAGGCATGATCACGCGTCCCGTCCGCGAAAGACCCGTAGATGAAGTGGTCGAGGCGCTCGAGGCGGCGATCAAATCCAGCGGCTTTGAAGAGATCGCGCTGTTGTCGCTGTCGTCGTCCGATTACACCAATGTGTTGGAGTTGGTCACAAAAGTTGGGGAAAAATTCGGCGGCACACATCTCAAAGTTTCATTGCCGTCGTTGCGAATCGAATCGGTTTCGATTGACCTGATGGAAAAGTTGAAGGACAAACGCTCCGGCGGATTTACGCTCGCGCCCGAAGCCGCCACCGAACGGATGCGCCGCATCATCAACAAATATATTCCCGATGAAGACATCCTCAACACCACGCGCGAAATCTACTCGCGCGGCTGGACGACGATCAAGTTGTACTTCATGATCGGGCATCCGAGCGAAACGCTGGAAGATGTGCAAGCCATCGCCGATTTGTGCAAGCGCGTCATCGCCGAGGGACGCAAAGTGGCGGGGATGCGCGTCAAATTGAACGCGGGCGTGAACACGTTCATTCCAAAATCACAGACGCCATTCCAATGGGTTTCATGCGACACGCCGGAGCAGATCCGCGCCAAACAGACTCTGCTTCGCCGCGAATTAGGGCGCGACCGAAACATCAAATTAAGTTTCGCAACGGCGGAAGATTCGTTTTTGGAAGCATGGCTCTCGCGCGGCGACAGAAAAATGGCGGATGTCGTTTATTCTGCATGGAAGAACGGCTCGAAGTTCGACGCGTGGCAGGAGGGGAAAAATTACAGCGCATGGATGAACGCCTTTGAAGAACACGGACTCGACCCGCTGTTTTACACGCACCGCCAGCGCCGCACAGACGAGGTCTTCCCGTGGGAACATATCACTGCCGCGGTCCGCAAGAATTTTCTCTTTCAGGATTTCC
Organism: Candidatus Defluviilinea gracilis; assembly: GCF_057138825.1. Taxonomy (NCBI): domain Bacteria; kingdom Bacillati; phylum Chloroflexota; class Anaerolineae; order Anaerolineales; family Candidatus Villigracilaceae; genus Candidatus Defluviilinea; species Candidatus Defluviilinea gracilis. The sequence goes on along the minus strand of NZ_DBNHEF010000063.1, from coordinate 11,101 downwards.
GTCAATCACTTGAGGGACAGATCCGCGTGGACTGCCGCTTGGATTGTTTCGCCTGCGGAATCTTGCCAACCTTTGCGCAGATGCGCCGCGAGAATCCCGGCGAGGGATGGAAGTGCCCGGACGTGAAATCGCCTTCGCGGAAAGTGATCAGTGATCAAGTGATAAGTAATCGGTTATCAGTGGTTGGGGATTAACGGTTACATGCCTGCTGTGAAAAAACAATTCATTGACAAACTGATGCGCGAGCGCGACAAGTTCGAGTTGACCTTGAACCGCGTTGGCTACACGCGACGCATGACGTTGAAAGGCGTTACCGGGAAATGGTCGATCAAGGATATTCTCGCGCACATCCTTGGCTATGAACTATATATCGTGGATCGCATGAACGAAATTTTGCACGGGCAAGTGTACACGCCCTGCAAGACTCAATCCGCGTTGGATGCTTTCCGCGAGGAGTTCGGCTATCCCGATTTTGGCTCTCCCCTGCTGGACGACGACTCGCCGAACGCGTGGGTGGTGGAGAAATATAAAAACGTCTCGCTGGAGGATGTCGTCGCGCAGGAAATTCAAGCATTTTCGTCCATTGTGACCATGCTCGAAAAGATGTCGCAAAAATTGATTGATGAGCATAATCTCTTCGACCGCATCGCCAACAACACATTCAAACATTACCGCGAGCATCTGAGGGATATTCGTCAGTGGCTGAAGACGCAGGCGGTAAGGCAAGATTAATCTTGCCCTACAAATTTCATGCGGATACGAATCACATTCTCCAAACAGGGACCGCTTCGCTACACGGGGCATCTGGACTTGCACAAGTTGTGGGAACGCGCCGCCCGCCGCGCCGAACTTCCGCTGGCGTATTCGCAGGGATTTCACCCACAGCCGAAGATGAGTCTCGCGGCGGCTCTGCCGCTGGGGTTTTCGTCCACGTGCGAGGTATTGGATATGCGTCTCGAGCGCGATGTCGTTTTAGATGGACTGCGCGAACAACTCAACGAAACGCTCCCGCCGGGCATCCGCGTGACACACATCGAACAAGTGGACGAGCGCGCGCCCGCCTTGCAGACGCAGGTGGTCGAGGCGGGGTACAAGGTCGAATTGACCGAACCAGTTGACCCGTCGGAGTTGAAGCGGAGGATCGAGTCGGCAATGGCATCCGAATCCATCCTCCGTGAACGTCGCGGAAAGAAGTATGATCTGCGTCCATTGATCCATTCCTTGGAAGCGGCGGATGATACAATCGTGATGTTGCTGGCGGCGCGCGAGGGCGCAACGGGCAGACCCGAAGAGGTGTTAGATGTGTTAGGCATCGCGTTCGAGGAGACGAAGATCGAGCGGACGCGGTTGGTATTCAACGTCCCGCATGAATCGTAGTGACGACTTCAGTCGTCAACTGCTTTAACTATTAAGAACGGCTGAAGTCGTTACCACTTATCAATTCTCTTGGAGGAGATATGGCATTACTTGGAGCGTTTTTCTTTGGTTTTGTGCCGATGTTTGTGTTCGCGGCATTCGTGAACTGGCTGGATCGGTATGAGAAAGAGCCGAAACTCTTGCTCGGCGCGGCGTTCGTGTGGGGCGTGGTGATCGCCGGGGGCGGCGCGTATATTTTGAACACGGTATTCGGCATCGGCATCTATGTGCTGACCGGCTCGGAAAGCGCGGCGGATTTCGGCACCACCTCCATTGTCGCGCCGATCATCGAGGAAGCGTTGAAAGGGCTGGCGGTGGGCGTGGTCTTCCTGCTTTTCCGCAAGGAGTTCGATTCGATCCTGGATGGCGTCGTCTACGGCGCAATCACCGCCATGGGCTTCGCCGCGATCGAAAACGTGTTGTACATTTACCGCAACGGTTTTCAGCAAGGCGGCTGGGAAGGTTTCTGGGTTCTGGTGGTGGTCCGGGTGGTCTTGGTTGGCTGGATGCATCCGTTCTTTACCGCGTTCACCGGTATCGGCTTCGCCCTGGCGCGTATGAGCAGAAACATGCTGGTAAAGATCATCGCGGTGCCGGCGGGTTATGTGGTTGCCGTGCTCACCCACTCGTTCCATAACACCTTCGGTTCGCTCGTCGGCGGCGAGGGCGGGTTCTTCCTCGGCATCCTCGCCGATTACTTCGGCTATTTCATTATGACCGTGTTCATCATTTGGATGATCATGCACGAGCGCAACATCTTGAAGCGGCAGTTGGTGGAGGAAGTGAACAGCGGCGCGATCTCGCAACAGCAATACAAAACCGCCATCTCGTTCTTCCAGTTCAACGCGCATATTTCGGCGCTCACCTCCGGGAGTTTCGGTCCCACGAAACGGTTCTATCAGGTGTTGGGCGAATTGGCGCATAAAAAGGAACAGCTCGCCAGGGTTGGCGATGAGGCGGGGAATATGAAGATCATCGAGGGCTATCGCGCCGAGTTGATGAGGCTCGCGCCGGTGGCGAAGGTGTGAGCAATCACACGATGCCGCCGCAGTTGAACTGCGGCGGCATCCTTCGCATGTGATAAAATTTTTTCACCCGCCCCCGTAGCTCAGTGGACAGAGTGTCGGCCTCCGGAGCCGAAGAGCGCAGTTCGAGTCTGCGCGGGGGCGCAATGTAACAAGGGAGTTTATCTAAACACCTTAAAACACGAATCAAGGTTCCAAAATTTGAGAGACGGGAGGCTCGTAGGATATGCGTAAGCTTGCAATACTTTCTGGGATAGTCTTTGTTATTTTGGCTTGCGGAAGTTTCTCTTCTACCGCAGTACCCACAATGGACACGAACTTGATTCAAACAGCAATTGCGCAAACTGCAGTTCAAGCAAATGTTCTTACGCAAGCAGTAGCACCAGTAGGTAAATGGCAAATCACAACAGAAATTTCCCCCATCGATGATTCGCAAACAGTCACTTTAAAACTTCCTGCTGAAAAAGAAATCCAAGGCTGGCTTGATAAATTTCTTCCCGTGCTCGTCTTTCGTTGCAAAGAACATAAAATAAGTGTTTACGTTTATACAGGTACGCAGAGCGAAGTTGAATCAAATATTGATTATTCAACCGTCCGTGTGCGTTTTGATAAAGACGAGGCTATGACATTGCAATTGAGTCATTCAACAGATGGTACGGCTGTATTTTTTCCATTAATAAGTTTGTAAGACATAGTTGATACCTTCAGTACCCATGAAACCATGTTATTTGAATTTACACCATTCAATGCACCACCTGATAACACAACATTTGATTTGCGTGGTGTTAATGAAGCAATAAAACCTTTAGGAAAGGCTTGCACGCCTTGACTTTGATATTTGTCTTTGATCTATCTTTTTATCGAGTCTGCATGGTTGTGTCAGCCTAATCGCCGCGAGGCGGTTTTATTTTTTTCTACGTGGTGCGAGATGTTATCTCGCACGCTGGGCAAAAGGCGGGATGGCATCCCGCCCCACGAAGGCGTTTTTGTTTTGCATTACAATTCACATACGATGAAAAAATTCATTTCGATATGCTGGCTGGTAATGTTTTGCGCGGGCTGTAGTTTTTCTGTGGATGTGATCGAAGCGGACACGCCGACCGCGTTAGTCGTCACTTCGACGTTACCGGCCTCGCCGACCTCGAAGCCCAGCAAGACTCCGCTTCCGCCTCTTCCCACGAGTACAGTTGCTCCGGCCGCGGGGACGACCTCCACACGGGTGAATGTGCGCGGCGAACCATCCACAGCGGGCGAGGTGGTTGGCATCATCCCGGCAAACACGGAGGTGGAGATCGTCGGCAAAGATCCCGGCGGGAATTGGTGGCAGATCAAGTATCCGCAAGCGGCGCAGGGGGTGGGATGGGTGACGGCGGAGTTCATCGTTACCACAGGCGAGCCAGCCGTCCCTGTGGTGGGAGGCGCGGGGGTAAATCCGAACGGCGATCAGGTGGCGATCATCCAACAGCAACTCAATGTGCGCAGTGGACCCGGCACGAGTTTCAATTCCATCGGCACATTGAACGCGCGAGATGTGGTCACGCTGACGGGTAAGGATGCGAGCGGCGCGTGGTTGCAGATCGTTTTTGCGGCGGGACCAGACGGACTGGGTTGGGTGAATGCGGCGTTCACTCAGGCAACCAGCGTGGATTCGCTCCCGATCGTGACGGACGCGGGGCTGGTGATCGGCACCGGCACGCCGGAGAATACCGCCGTCCCTATTGAGCCAACGGTTGCGCCTGCCTTGCCGGATCATGATTCGGCGGTGGCGCCGGCGGTGAATATCACGTTGACTGCGGGAGGGACGCGCTCCTTCCATTATTCGAGCGATGTTTCCTCCCCCATCGGCGACGCGGAGGATTGGATTCAGTTCAAGACGTTTTCGGCGAATACCACATTGGAGTTGGAGTGCGCGGGGAGCGGCTCGTATATCGCGGAGTTGTTGTTGAACTATTCGGTGGTGGGGTCGCTTGTGTGCGGGAAGATCATTTTGTTCCTCAGCGACCCGAGCGGGGTGTACGCGGTGCATTTCGTTTCGTCGCCCACCGGGGGGTTGGAGTATACGAAATACACGTTGAAGGTGGAGGCGATCCCATGACCTTTGTTTTATTGCATTTTGATTGTGCCAGTTTGTACTAAGAAACCTTTTATGGTAGAGTTAATCGAATAAACATACAGGCCGTTTTTTGGACACTGAACACGTTGATTCAAAAAGCGTATCTGTGCGTTCTTCCGCGCGGGTCAGTGTTCTACATTTCGTGTCAGATAACTTTACATTCAACGAGGGATGTCCTGCATGGCTACTGAGAGGATACCGGATATTATCATCGGGCGGTTGCCCATTTATTTGAGGGCGTTGCAACGGCTGTCTGACCAGGGGATTCAAACCACTTCGTCGCAGGACTTGGGGGCGATCGTGGGCATTTCTGCCGCGCAGATCCGCAAGGATATTTCACAATTCGGCGAGTTCGGCAAACAAGGGACGGGGTATTCGATCTCTTACTTGATGGAAAAATTGAGAAGCATCCTCAAGATGGATCGCGTTTGGGATGTGATCATCGTGGGCATGGGCGATATCGGTCACGCGCTGGCTCATTACAATGAGCTCGCCAATCGCGGCTTTCACGTGAGTATGGTGTTCGATAACGATCCGAAAAAAGTGGGGCAGCCAGTGGGCGATTTTCAAGTTCTCGATTCGGCAGGCATGATCGAAAAGATCAAGCACCACAAGATCAAGGTGGCGATGTTGTGCGTGCCCGCCGCGTCGGCGCAGGGCGCGGCAGACCAACTGGTGAGGGCGGGGATTAAAGCCATTCTCAATTATGCCCCCATCAGCATCAACGTGCCGGAGGATGTGAAGGTGCAGTACATCGACCCGGTCACGCATTTGCAGAGGATGACGTATTATTTGTAGGGGAACAGAACTGGAAACTGGAGGCTTGCCGCCTCGAACACAAATTTATGAATACAAGCGTATCCACAAAAAGAACTCCAGGCTCTTTTTTTATCCTGGTATATGTCTTGACCCTTCCATTTTGGCTTCTTAGCACGGTGATTAAAGCCGAAGGACTTCCCGATAATCTGCCAATCACCGACGTTGGAGCGACCTTCGTCCCTCTCATCGCCGCTTTAATCCTCGTGTATAGAGAAGAGAATTTTGATGGAATCAAACGGTTATTGAGCAAGACCCTCGATTACAAGAACATTAAGCGAAAGGTCTGGTACCTCCCTGTTATTTTTCTGATGCCGTTTCTGGATACCATAACGTATCTTGTGATGCGCGTCACGGGTCTGCCTGTCCCCGCTTCATGGCACATTCCCTCTGCCGCGCCGCTTGTCTTTCTTGCGTTCTTTTTTGCCGCGGCAGGCGAAGAATTAGGTTATATGGGATACGCCATTGACCCCATGCAAGAGCGCTGGGGAGCGTTGAAAGCCGGCTTACTGATGGGCGCGATCCACGCAATCTGGCATTACCCATCCATGATTGAACTCGGTCAAACTCTACCGTTGATGGCATGGGGCACTCTGTTTACAGTCGGGATACGAATTCTGATCGTCTGGGTATATAACAATGCTGGAAAAAGCGTCTTCGTGGCGATTCTCTTACACGCCATTGGCAATACCGCGAGAAGCATTTTCCCGGGCGGACGTACAGCCTTTGAGTTGGGCAATGCCGCAGTTGGCTATGCGCTGGTTGTGATCGCCGCCGTCGTAGTTATTTTCTTGTGGGGACCGCAAACTTTATCGCAATACAGATTCTCAAGTGGTAAAAAGGTCTGATCATCTTACACAACGATTTTGGCGACGCAGATCGCAAAGCGCGCTGATTCATAAAGAAAAATCTGCGTTATCAGCGTGAATCAGCGCTCCGATTTTGAATGTGTAAGGCAATCAACAAAAAGGTTTAATGCATGAATCGACCGGCAAGACAAGCGCCTATTCTCTTTTTTATTTTCCTCATCGTTTTGTCCCTCGCGTGTTCCAGCATTTCGCTAGCCAACGATAACAACTCCCCCACGCCTCAACCTGTTTTACAGACTCGGCAAATCGGCTTTGATTTTTCAGGGCAGGTTCCCTCCGCGCCAAAAGGCGATTCATCCGCCAGGCGTCACCTCTTCCTGCACGAATATGCCATGCCATCGGATGGGTTTATTAATGGGATCATGTATCTCAACGACAGCGACAAAGCCGTTGAACAATTCGACTTGCTGATCCTGCGTCCCAACGATGATGGTTGGAAGGTCGTCTATCGCATCCGCGTATCCGACGACTCACCCCCCGCCCAAACTGGGACCACCGTAGTAAAACTGCCGTCACCATTGACCGTCCAAACCAATGACATCTTTGCCCATTGGCAGGATACCCCGAACGGCGCAATACCCCTCAACATCGACGAAGCCTCCATGGACGGTTTCAGCGTGGGACAATACGGCTTCCAATCTTCCGACGTTGCAGTGGGGCAACAGATCGATCTCAACGGGTTTATCGGGGAGCGTGATTACTTCATCAACCTGGTGTTTTCATCCGACCAATAACCTGAAGGATAAAGCGCAATCTACTCGAATCAAAAACGCCGATGTTTGCTTGACTCAGCAAACATCGGCGTTTTTCGCGTCCCAAAATTTATTCTCGTATTCTGATTAACCTTAATGGGCGAACTGTAGACTATGTCATGCTGAATATTATGAAGCTGAGCGCAACGAAACATCTCCACGACTCAAACAGAGGCCCTGCGCTACCGATCAGTGTGACATCTTGTAGGGGATCAGGTTAACCTGAATAAAGCCCGCATATCAAACCTGCGGCAAACTACGCCGCAAAATGTTATACATTGGGATCGCCTTCACCGTGCCCTCTACCACGCACGTCATCGGCGTATCCACCAAATACGCGGGGATGCCCAAGGATTTCGTCAACAACTTATCAATGCCGCGCAAGAGCGCCCCGCCGCCACATAACGCCACGCCTCGGTCAATGATGTCCGCGACCAATTCGGGGGGAGTTTTTTCCAACACGCGGCGACCGGTCTCGACGACCGCCTTGAGCGGGTCTTGTAAGGCTTCGACGATCTCGCCGGTCGTCAATGTGACCGGGCGCGGCAAGCCGGTCACTTGATCCTGTCCCTGCACTTCCATGCTGTTCTCGGTATCTTGTGGAACCGCCGCGCCGATCCTTGTTTTGAGTTGTTCGGCAGTCACCTGCCCGATCACCACGCCATATTTCCTGCGCACATAATTAACAATGGCGTCATCGAAGTCCATGCCGCCGGAGCGCAGAGTCTCCGCAGAGACAATGCCATACATCGCCAACACAGCCGCCTCAGTGCAACCGCCGCCGAGACAGATCACCATATTGCCCGAAGGCGAACCAATCGGAAGGTCCACCCCGATCGCCGCCGCAAGCGGCTGTTGGATGAGGAACGCCTCGCGGCTTCCCGCCTCCAGCACTGCTTCGTATACTGCGCGCCGCTCCACGCTGGTGACGCCGTTGGGGACGGAGATCATGACGCGCGGGCGAAAGATGCGCATGCTTCCGCTGGCGCGTGAAAGCAGGTACGAGAGAAGCGTCTCGGTAATTTCATAATCAGCGATCACGCCGTTCTTCAACGGGCGCGCCACTTCGATGCTCTCCGGCACGCGGCCGTACATATCGCGCGCCTCCTGCCCCACCGCCACCATCTTTTGCTCGATCGCCTCGATCGCAACGATGGTCGGCTCCTGAGCCAGCACCTGAGTCGCATCCGCCAGGCGGGTGAACATCGTTCCCAGGTCGATGCCCAGGTCTTTTGAAAACATTGCCATTCGTGTTTTTCTCTTTCCCGTTTCGTTGGAAGTGAACCGATGATACCTGAAAGACAATTCATTGTCTAGCAGAATGTTTTAAACTTAAAAACCTTGTCATCTGACAGCATTGCGCTATCATTGTCTCGAAAAATTTTGAATCAAACAAAAGGAGATTCAAATCCTCATGAAGCGCTATTGGAAGGTCGCCGTTCTCGCCAACATCAAGGACGATTCACAACCCAAGCCGGAGGGCGTCCCGCCGGATGCCTTCTCGGACTTCGACCACATCGAAACGATTGATTCGCTTCGCGCCGCCATTGAAACTGACGGGCACAAAACGGTCTTCCTCCAAGCCGACAGGGACCTGCCCTTCGCGTTGCGCGATCACCAGCCGGATATCTGCTTCAATATCGCCGAAGGACTCGGCGGCGACGCGCGCGAGGCGCAAGTGCCAGCCCTGCTTGAAATGCTGAGCATCCCCTATACCGGCTCGCGCGTGCTAACCAACGGCATCTCGCTCGATAAAACGCTGACCAAACGCATCTGGCGCGACCGACGGTTGCCCGTGGCGCCGTTTCAAGAGTTCATCGTCGGCGACGAACCGCTTCGACCCGAATTGAAATATCCGCTCTTTGTTAAACCAGCGCGCGAAGGCACCGGCATGGGCGTGGATACAAAAGCCATCGTTACCAAAGAGAAGGAATTACGCGAACGGGCGCAATACATCATCAACACCTACCAGCAACCCGCGCTGGTGGAGGTCTTTCTACCGGGGCGCGAATTCACGGTCGGCATCCTCGGGCGCGCCGACGCGAAACTCTACTCGCGCAACCCCGAATGGTATGAAAAAGACGGCTTCCACCGCTTCCCCATCCTCGAACTGGATATGACGCGCTCCGTTACGCCGAAGGTATACAGCAACGCGTCCAAGTCGAAAGAAGTGGGCGAAGAAGGCGCGCCCGGTTATTTTTGCCCGGCGGTGGTGGAACCCGAACTGGAAAAGAAACTTCGCTATTTCGCCCTGCGCGCGCATCAACTGCTCGGCGCGCTGGATATCTCGCGCACCGACATCCGACTCGACGATGAGGGCAACCCGCGCCTGCTCGAGATCAACACCCTGCCCGGCCTCACGCCCGATTATAGCGACTTGTGCCTGCAAGCCAAAGCGGAGGGGATTCGCTACGAGGATCTCATCCTCGATATTTTGTACCTCGGCGCATCGCGCTGGGGCATGGTGGCTCCGCGCGAACTGCCGCTTCCCGCAAAAAACTGACAACACAAAATTCCAAACAAAACATCGGACAGGTTGCGAACTGTCCGATGTTTTGTTTCCGCAAAAATGAAAATTTTCTTAGCCACACTTGCGTAATAATAGGTATCATCCCGCAATCTGGTAGACAAGGAGTTCACCGAGGAGAAACAATGGATTTCATCAACCGCTTCATCGCCGCCGTTACACAGATCCATCCCACCCATCCGATGGTCGTGCACTTCCCCATCGCGCTGACCGGCGCCGCCTTCCTCTTCATCCTGCTCGCCTGGTGGAGAAAGAACCCAGCGCTGGAACTCGCCGCCTTTGCGAACATCGCCCTTGCCGCTGTCAGCACCATCGCGGCAGGCGTCACTGGCATGATGGATAACATCAAAAACTACGAAGGCGACGCGCCAAACGCGAGCGTCAAGGTAATGCTTGCCCTGATTTTGCTTGCTCTCACCACCGGCATCAGCATTGTTCGTTATCGCAACCCGCAAATTTTCAGCGCCGGCAACCGCGTCCTCTACACAGCGGCTTACGGCTTAAGTTTTCTCATCGCTTTCACGCTGGCGTTTCTGGGCGGCGTCATCTTATATGGTTTCTAGGAGAACAATGAAAAAAGTTTTGCTCACAATCGTTTTGACGGGAATCCTCGCCGCCTGTGGGGGCCAGCCCACGGACGCGCCCGCTTCACCGCCGACGAGTCAGCCTGCCCCGGCAACTGAGGCGCTTTCCCCTACCGACACCTCCGCGCCCCCAACCGATACCGCCATCCCGACTGTTATCATCCCCACCACGCCGCCAACCGAGGCGGAGAACCAGACCGCCACAGTGAGTTTTTCCAATGAAATCCTCCCCATTCTCGATAGCCGCTGTAAGAACTGTCACGGCGGACGCGAAACCAAAGAGGGATTAAACCTCACCACCTATGCGGCACTCATGGCTGGCTCCGAAAATGGACTCATCCTCACCCCCGGCGACGCCGACAACAGCCTGCTGGCTGAACAGGTGATTACACAAGAAATGCCCAAACGCGGACCGAAGTTGACGCCCCCACAAGTGCAACTCATCGTCGATTGGATCAACCAGGGAGCGTTGGACAACTAGTTTGCGCATGGTATAATCTGCCCGCTTCCACCCAATGGAGAGGTCGCGTAGTCTGGCTTAGCGCGCACGCTTGGAAAGCGTGTAACCCACAAAGGTTCGCGGGTTCGAATCCCGCCCTCTCCGCCAATGGTCAAACTGACGATATGATATGGGAAGTTTGCCCAGAAGAGAGTCCACTCTGCTAAGTGGGCTCTCATTCTTTTTACGGACAAACTAACGAACAGATATTCAATTTTTGGTTGATGGCAAATCAATTACCATCTTCATTTTGACTTATTTGGCAAGTCAAGCTTGCCGCAGTATAGCACCCCAAGATTCGCGTGTCAACATTTCAAATAATTGTGCGAAAAATAAATCCTTCTTTTTCGTTCCATCCGGATAACGGAGCAGCCAGTCGAAAGATCGGAACAAAGTCTGAATGGGGCTTAAATCCCACCAGACGCTTTTGACCAAAGTCATAATACACAGCATCAAACAGGATGTGCATTATCTTGTATTTTTCGTCATCGGTGGCATCA
>NZ_DBNHEF010000062.1:0-44174 GCF_057138825.1 Candidatus Defluviilinea gracilis | reverse complement strand
CACGTAGACAAGTAAACAAGTACGCAAGGCACAACGTATTTACGTGTTTACCTGTGTGCGTGTCTACCTGTCTACTTGTTTACTTGTTTACCATCCCCTCCCCGCTATCTTCTCACCCTCAGGCATCTGCGACACATTACGTCCGACCATCGCCTCGCCGAGATTCTTGCTGACTTCCGCAAGAATGGATGCATCCTGATAATGCGTCACCGCTTTGACGATGGCATTAGCGCGCTTCGCAGGATCACCGCTCTTGAAAATACCCGAACCGACGAACACGCCGTCCACGCCGAGTTGCATCATCAACGCGGCATCGGCGGGAGTCGCAACTCCGCCCGCGGCAAAATTGACAACGGGCATGCGCCCGAGTTCTTTCGTCTCTTTCACCAATTCATACGGCGCGCCGATCTCTTTTGAATAGCGCATCAACTCTTCGTCAGCCATCGTGGTCAACTTGCGAATATCGCCCAACACGGTCCGCGCGTGACGCACCGCCTCGACCACATCGCCCGTCCCTGCTTCACCTTTCGTGCGGATCATCGCCGCGCCTTCACCCACGCGTCGCAACGCCTCGCCGAGATTACGGCATCCGCACACGAACGGCACAGTGAAGTTATGTTTCAAAATATGATTCGATTCATCGGCGGGCGTCAGCACTTCCGACTCGTCAATGTAATCCACGCCCAGCGACTCAAGAATCTGCGCTTCGACAAAATGTCCGATGCGGCACTTCGCCATCACAGGGATCGAAACCGAATCGATAATTTTCAAAATCAATTCAGGGTCGCTCATACGCGCCACGCCGCCGTCCGCGCGAATATCAGCAGGCACACGTTCAAGCGCCATCACCGCGCACGCGCCCGCATCCTCCGCGATCTTCGCATGTTCCGCCGTCACCACATCCATGATGACGCCGCCCTTCAACATTTGCGCCAGCCCTTTTTTCTCCGTCCACGTACCAGTTTTTACTTCCATTTTTACTCCTTGGATTTCTCGCGCATGGATTTTTTATCCACGCGATGACTTAATCTTTTCATTTTGGATTCTACCACGCAGGACAAAACGCCTCACCCGAAGGGACGGCTGATTCTGCTTCCTGAAAATTTTTCCACGCTTGAGGATTCTCCCTCACCCCATCCCCTCTCCCGCTGGGAGAGGGGATTCTTGCCTCTTGACAAAATCTCCCGAAAGCATACAATTGTGACAATGATACAATTAGTACAATTATGACAAACAAAAAACTCACCCTCCAAATAGATTTCCGCTCGGGCTTGCCGATCTACACGCAGATCGTCAATCAGGTGCAGGCGCAAGTAGCCAGCGGAATTCTCAAACCAGACGATCAACTTCCAACCGTGCGCGCGTTGGCGGAAGAACTGCGCGTCAACTTCAACACGGTTGCGCGAGCGTATCGTATTTTGGATGAAGCGAGAATCATATCCACGCAACAAGGACGTGGGACATTCATTACCGAGATCCCGCCGCCGAAAGTGACGGAACGTCTGCGCAGAGAATCGCTCGAGGCGTTGACGCAACGATACATCGGCGAAGCGCTGAGGCTGGGATTCTCGAAGAGCGAGGTCCGCCAAATGGTTAGCGACCAGCTCAAAGCGTGGAGTGAAGCGAGTAAGTCCGAAGAATAAATCGTAGCAACGAATTTATTCGTCCAGTGAACGACTGAAGTCGTTACTACGGAAGAACTAAAGGAGAATGAAATGGATACAAAATTTATGAAATCAATAGTTGAAAAGAAAAAATCACGGCAAGCAGATCCGCATATCCCGCCAATCGCATGGTTTCTGTTCATCGTCCTGCTGACAGGATTGATCAAGGGAATAATCTATCTTGATCTCATTGGGGCAACAGACCTGCAAATTACGCTGTTCACGTTTCCGATGCTTGTGCTTGCCATGTATGGGTTATTCGCCATCAAAGTGGCGTCACAATGGGAAAAAGCAGTGGTTTTGCGGCTCGGAAAATTCAAAAAACTCGCCGGACCTGGCGCTTTTTGGATCGTCCCAATCGTTGACTCGATTCCAACGTGGATTGATCATCGCGTGATGGTCACGCCGTTTGCCGCGCAGAAAACACTGACGAAAGATACGGTGCCTGTGGATGTGGACGCGGTACTGTTTTGGGTTGTATGGGATGCCGAGAAAGCCGCGCTCGAAGTGGAAAACTATCGCGCCGCTGTTGACTGGGCGGCACAAACAGCTTTGCGCGACATCATCGGTCGCATGATGCTGGCGGATATTCTCGTGGGACGAAGCGTCATTGATAAAGAACTGCAACAAGTGATTGACGAACGCACCACACCCTGGGGCGTGACCGTGCAGTCGGTTGAGATACGCGACATTGTCATCCCGCAGGATTTGGAAGATACCATGTCGCGGCAAGCGCAGGCGGAGCGTGAGCGTCAAGCCCGCGTGATCCTCGGCGAATCGGAGAAGCAGATCGCCGAATCGTTTGCCGAGGCGTCAAAGGCTTACGCGGATAACCCAACCGCCTTGCACCTCCGCGCGATGAACATGCTCTTTGAAGGCTTGAAAGAAAAAGGCGCGCTGGTGATCGTCCCCAGTTCGGCTGTGGACACGATGAATCTCGGCGGACTCAGCGGCGTCGTCTCGATGGCGCAGAATAACTTGCCGAAGGAAAATAAGTAGAGCGAGATACTATATCGCTCTACGAAAGGAAAATCAAAATGTCAACTCGAACAACCATCTTTATTTCTGTCGCCCTTATCGCCATCGCGATACTGGCGGGACTCCTGCTTTGGAGCCGTCTGCCCGATCCCATGCCTGCGCATTGGAATGCGGCAGGCGAGATTGACGGTTATATGTCCAAATTCTGGGGTGTATTTCTCATACCGATCATCAGCATCGCGCTGGCGGGTTTGTTCCTGATCATCCCAAACATTGACCCGCTCAAGGCAAATATCGCCCAATTCCGCGCCACCTTTAACTGGTTCATCGTGGTCTTTGTGGTGTATATGCTCTACGTCTATGCCCTGACCCTCTTTGCCGCGCTCGGAACCTCTTTCAACATGACGCTCATGCTTTTACCAGCGGTCGGACTGCTCTTCATTGGCATAGGCTATTTGATGAACGGAGCAAAACGCAACTTCTTTATCGGCATCCGCACCCCCTGGACACTCTCAAGCGATACGGTCTGGGATGAAACGCATAAACTCGGCTCCAAACTGTTCATGCTGGGCGGTGTGGTCACCATCCTTTGCGCGTTTCTAGGCGAATCAGGGATATGGATCATGCTGGTCGCCATGCTCGGCGCCGCCTTTGCACCGATCGTCTATTCGTATGTGTTGTATCAGCGAGAAACAAAAGCCTAGCCAAACGGAGCGGGACTCCCCCCGCCCCGTTTCACGTGAAACGGAGGCTCACATGAGCGACGAAATCAAACTATGGGAATATCGCGTCCAGACCATCGGAAGTATGTTTGGATCGAAAGATGAAGATATTCAAGAAAAACTCGATGAATGGGGCTTGGAAGGCTGGGAAGCCATCAATGTGTACACACCATACGGAAGCGGTAAGATCACCATGGTCGCCAAACGTCCGCTCACCGAACGCGCGCGGCGGATGCGTTCCATGCCGTCGCAATAAATCATAAGGAGAAAATACTATGTTGACCGCAGCGTATGTTGTAAGTTTTATGGGGATGATCCTGTTGCCTATCATTTTATGGATCGTCTTCACCCGCAAGTACTCGCTCTCATGGAAGTTCGTACTTGCGGGCGGCTTGACCTTTATCGCCTCGCAGATTTTACACATCCCTCTTGTGGTGGGATTGAACAAGTTCCTACAAAACACATCACTCCTGGTTACCGCCATCGTTCTTGGCCTGCTGGCGGGAGTGTTTGAGGAAACGGCGCGTTATATCCTGTTCAAATTCATTTTGAAGAGATCGCGTTCATGGAAGGAAGGCGTGCTGGTCGGCTTGGGTCACGGTGGGACGGAGGCGATCTTGATCGGCCTTTCTGTCGCATTAACGCTTGTAAACATGATCGCCTATAAAAATATAGATCTGTCCACAGTGCCGAGCATCCCGCCTGAACAACTTGAGTTGGCAAAACAGCAAGTGGAAGCGTTCTGGTCCGCGCAGCCTTTCATGGCATTACTGGGATTCTTCGAACGGGTCTTTGCGATGTGTTTGCACGTATGTTTGTCGTTGATAGTGCTGTATGGGCTTACAAAGAAACAAGCCGTTTGGTTCTGGCTGGCTCTGCTATGGCACGCCTTCGTGGACGCGGTCGCTGTGTATGCGGGTCAATCCATCGGCGCTTTACCAACTGAGGGTCTTATCGCCATCTTTGCCGCGATCAGCGTGTGGATCGTTTTCAAGATGAGACCAAAGTTTGAGCAAATTAACGAAGTCGGCGAACAGGAAATAGTCGCAGGGTAGAACAAGACTTCCAAAGCCGAATCAGGTTGAGGCGGGAGGCGAAGCGGGCCATCCATCCAGATAAACAGGATTAATTATTTGTCTATACAAATAATTAATCCGTTCTTTTTATCGAGAGTACAATCAGCGCATGAAAAAATTGTTGCATCCGCTGTTGCTCATTATTTTTGTTTCGACGTTGATCGGCGCGGGCATGTTGCGGCGCGGGCATGAATGGGGCGACGATTGGGCGTGGTATGTGTTGCAAGCAAAAAGTATTGTGGATGGTTCGTTGGATGAATTTATCGAGATCAGCGATTTCACAAATTATCAATCCACAACGCATCTTGGACCACTCGCCTACCCATGGGGCTACCCATTGATCTTGGTTCCTTTTTACGCGCTGAACGGAATCAGCCCGATGACGTTGAAGATTCCCGGGCTACTTTTTTTTGCGGGATTATTAGTTTGCTTGTATCTCTTTGCAAGATCGCGCCTCACGCGGACCGAAAGCCTGATCTTCGTGTCGTTGTTCGCATTCAGCCCAATGTTGTTGGAATTTCTCGATTACATTCTTTCGGATATTCCATTTCTTTTCTTTTCGACACTGACTTTATTTCTCGTAACACAACAAAACGAATCGCGGACACGCTACGCGCTGATCGGCGCGTCTATCTTCTTCACAACCTTCCTGCGCGCTACGGGACTTCTCCTGCTCGGTTGTTTTTTGATGATCGAGTTTTTCAAATTGATTGCCCAACGCAAAGATCGGAACGTCGTCAAACGAATCGTTTTGAACTCCTTTATTGTTTGCGCAGTGTTCGCCGTATTATGGATTGCGAATATGCTGTTATTTCCCGGCGGAGGCGAGTCTTATCTTTCGCAATATAAAAACCTGACCGTTGATCTCGTCATCGGTTTTATTGGCGCATACTTCAAAGTGTACGGCTGGTTTTTCGGTGAGTCGGCAGGATGGCAATACCTTTACTACTTTGTTTTGGCTTTCGCCCTGCTCGGCGCATGGATTCGGCGCCGCGATGAGTTGTACTTTATCATCTTCTTCGCTGTGTGGATGCTTGTTCACATCACTTATCCCTACTGGCAGGGACCGCGATACATCTTCCCGCTTTTGCCTATCTTCATTTACTTTGCATTTCAGGGGATGAAATTTGCAATCGGAAAACTTTCTGATCAGCGCCAAGTAACCGCTCAGCGCGTGATGTACGGTTTTTGGATCGCAATTGCTGGTTATTTCCTTGTTACATCAAGTATCACCTCCATCAATAATGTGCAAACCGGACGAAAGATCAACGGACCGTTCGACCCAATGAGCGTCGAAGTGTACGACTGGGTGGCAAGAAAAACTCCGCCCGACAGTGTGTTGATCTTCTATAAAGCTCGCGTGATGAGATTAATGACAGATCATCCATCGATCATGATCAATCAATGTGACGGGATGCTGAAAGGCGATTATTTGATCCTCAGTAAGAAGGTTGGCAAGAACAACCAAGTTCCGCCGGAGGAAATTGGCGCATGCGATCTTCTTTTGGACAAGGAATTAGAAAATCGAAGATTTGTGATTTACAGGATCGTGAAATAACGCCAAAGCCATCCTAAGAAACGAGAACTTGAGAGCTTATGCTCTTTTTACGTCCTTTTCCCCGTCTATGCTTAACATAAAAAAGGATGTCGCCTTTCGCTTTTTTGCATAACGGCATCCTGTCATACACAATTTAATTGATGGACATGAATGGCACGGCTCTTAAGTGGTACAGCTTCCTAATCGGGGTCGTTATAGATCGTCAAGCAAACCAATCCTGAATTTATCGAAGAAAAGGTCACGATCCGCACGCCGCCAGTATTTAAATCGTATCGCCGCATCCCAGGGTTCTCAGCGGGCGACCTTGATCAACAAGGTCAAGCTCCATTGCTTTCGTTCGGGCTTTTGCCATTCATGTTAACCGCATTATACTTGCGCCTAGTTTCTTTGGTATCAAATGACGGCGCTCGCCCGTATTTATAGGTTCTCAGGACTTCACGAAAGTTCAGGCGACAGTTTGATTTGCTTGGCAAATCGTGTCGCCTACCTTGACGCAGTGCAACTGTTTCAAGGCAGGGGAAGGGCTCAGCACGACATCGTCAACAAAAAAAGTCGGGACTCGCAAGTCCCGACTTTCGTTTACTTCCTCGTTTTCTTTTTCGCAGCCTTCTTCACCAACTTTTTCTTTACCACTTTCTTCGGCGCAGACTTCTTCCCCTTCGGGGACGATGTCACAACCTTCTTCTTCGCCGTGACCTTCGACTTTCCACTTTCCATTCTCTTCGCTGGCGTCTTCTCCATCCACTTGATCACCGCATCGCCAAACTCGGAGCATTTCACTTCCTTTACGTCGCTCATGTGACGGGCAAAATCGAACGTGACGGTCTTCGCCAAAATCGCGCCTTCCATGCCTTTGATGATGAGGTCTGCGGCTTCGGTCCAGCCCATATAGCGGAGCATCATCTCGCCAGAGAGAATCACCGAGCCAGGATTGACTTTATCCAAGTCGGCATATTTCGGCGCGGTGCCGTGTGTCGCCTCGAAGATGGCGTGACCTGTCACATAATTGATGTTCGCGCCTGGGGCGATTCCGATTCCGCCCACTTGCGCGGCGAGCGCGTCGGACAGATAATCGCCGTTCAAGTTCATCGTTGCGATCACATCGAAATCCGCGGGGCGTACAAGCACGAACTGCAACGTCACGTCGGCAATCGAATCTTTCAACAGTAGTTTTGTTTTCCATTTGCCGTCGCCGTGTGTGCCCCACAACTTCAGCGCGTCTTCCACTTCGGCTTTAATCTCCGCTTGTTGCGCGGGCGACATCATCCCAAAACCAGGGTCAACGATCTTCGCGTTATCTTCCACTGAAAGATCGGGCTTGCTTTCTTTGTTGTTGAAGATCCACGTTTCGCGTTCGGTCACAACATCGTTGCGATACTCGCGCTTCGCAAGATCATATGCCCAATCTTTGAACGCGCCTTCGGTGAACTTCATGATGTTGCCTTTGTGCACGAAGTTGATACTGCGACGTTTGTTCAGCAAAGCATAATCAATTGCGGCGCGCACGAGTCGCTCTGTTCCATCAACCGACACAGGCTTGAATCCGATCCCGCTCGAATCGGGGAAGCGGATCTTGGCATATTCTTTTGGAAACGACTCTTTCAGAATCGCCTTGAACTTTGCATTATCTTCCGTGCCGTTGGCGAATTCGATGCCTGCGTAAATATCCTCCGTGTTTTCGCGGAAGATGACCATGTCCACTTTTTCGGGCGTCTTCACAGGCGAAGGCACGCCGTTGAAATATCGCACAGGTCGCAGGCACACGTACAGATCGAGCAGTTTGCGGAGCGCGACGTTCAACGAGCGGATGCCGCCTCCAATCGGGGTCGTGAGCGGTCCTTTAATCCCAACCAAAAATTCGGTGAACGCTTCCACCGTTTCGTCGGGCAACCAACTCTGGAACATCTTATACGACTTCTCGCCCGCGTACACTTCCATCCAATGGATTTTGCGTTTGCCGCCGTATGCTTTTTGTACCGCCGCGTCGAACACACGCGACGATGCGCGCCAAATATCGCGCCCCGTGCCGTCGCCCTCCACGAACGGGATGATCGGATTGTCGGGAACGTTTAACTTCCCATTTTGAATTGAAATCTTTGCCCCACTCGCGGGGACTTTTACGTTTTGATACGCCATCGTTCTTATCTCCTTGCGAAAATTATGGCGGGATTATACACCGCCTCTTGACAGATTCCCCCGCCCGCATAGAATCACGCCGACATGACCAATCGCTTCATCCCCGACCTTCGGCCTGATTCAGTTTCCTCCAACTTTTCATCCCCCTTCAAAAGAGAGCCATCATCGGCTCTCTTTTTTTATCCACTTGACTCCCCTCTCCTTTTAGGAGAGGGGCTGGGGTGAGGTCGCGCTTCACAACCTACTTTTCTGTCAGTCCTCCGCTGGCATATTTATGCAACACGCTGGCAATCAATGTTTGGTAGGGAACACCTTCACGAATGGCGCGTTTTTGTAAACTCGTCAGGTCTTTGGAAGAAATGCGGATGTTGACACGCTTATCCTTCTTGAATGTGGCGCGCGCATACGCTTGATATTTCTCTTTTTGTTCTTTCACACTTTTTGCAGACTTCCACTCATCCTGCCCATACGAGACAAGCAGTTCGAGTTCGTCTTTATCAAGTTTTAGTTCAGTCATTTGTCATTATCCTTGCGTTATCTTGATTTCGATTGTAGCATTTTGTAATCTTCTGGGCAACAACTTGTTCTCAACTTGGAACTTGACACCTGATACTTGAAACCTGAAACCTGGAACCTGGAACCTGACTCATGCTCAAACTCCCTGGCCTAATTGACCCTCACGTCCACGTGCGCGAACCTGGGCAGACCCACAAAGAAGACTGGGACACCGTCACTCAAGCCGCGCTCGCGGGCGGCGTGACGATGATCCTCGCCATGCCGAATACGAAGCCTCCGATATTCGATAATTCGACACTGGATCTGGCTTTATCTGCCGCAAAAGGAAAAGCGCGTTGCGACTACGCCCAATTCCTCGGCGCAGGACCCGACAACGCCGACATCGCCGCATCCCTCGCGCCCAAAGCCGCAGGCTTGAAAATGTACCTCGACTCAACCTTCGGCGAACTCCGCCTAGATGACATGACATTATGGCAGCCGCACTTTGAAAAATTTCCAAAAGAATATCCCATCGTCTTGCACTCCGAATCCCGAACCATGGCGGCAGGGATTCTCTTCGCCGCGATCTATGACCGTCCCGTTCACATCGCGCACGTCTCATTGAAAGAGGAAATCCTCCTCGTCAAAGCCGCCAAAGAACGTGGTATCAAAGTGACGTGTGAAGTGTGTCCACATCATCTATTTCTAACAAAAGACCTGACAGGTTTCCAAAACCTGTCAGGTCTACCACCTGGAAGAAAAGAAGTCCGCCCACGCCTCGCCGCCCAAGAAGATGTAGACGCCCTCTGGCAAAACATGGATGTCATTGACTGCTTCGCCACCGACCACGCCCCTCACACTCTCGCAGAAAAAGATTCCGAGAATCCTCCGCCTGGATTCCCTGGGCTGGAAACATTGCTTCCTTTGTTGCTCACGGCTGTTGACGATGGACGATTGACGATGGACGATGTAATTCAGAAAAGTGTCGTCAACCCGCGCAGAATCTTCCACCTCCCCGAACAACCCGAAACATGGATCGAAGTGGACGAGTCCGCTGAATACGAGATCAAAGCCGAGGAGCAATTCACCCGCTGTGGCTGGACTCCGTTTGAGGGGTGGAAGGTCAAAGGCAAGGTGAGGAAAGTTGTGTTGCGTGGTAAAACTGCTTTTGAAGATGGGAAGGTTTTGGCAGAACAAGGTTATGGAAAGAATGTGAGGCAATGATGCAAAACTTCACCGACGTGAAACTAGAAATTTTCATCCCACAAGATCACGCGATGAAACTCGCCGACGCGCTTTCAGAGATCGGAGTAGGCGTGATCGGAAATTACGACCACTGCGTCGCGTTGACTCCCGTGCGCGGATTTTTTCGCCCGATGGAGGGAGCGAATCCATTTGAAGGGACAGTTGGTCAGATCAGCGAAGTGGCGGAGTATAAAATGGAAGTCAATTGCAAAGGCGAGTTGGTGAATGAGGCGATAAAGGTGATAAAGAGCGTGCATCCCTACGAAGAGCCGTTGATCAATGTCATTCCGCTGGCGAATCATCTTTTCAGATGAGATAAAAGTTTGGAAAGCCGCGTCAGTCTCCCTGTTCGTCCTGAGCCGTGTCGAAGGGACGAACGAACCGATGTAGATAGGTAAAAAAATGAAAAAATTAACCCTCATCCCAATGCTTCTTGCAATAATGGCATGTAGCTTATTCGTTCCAATGTCCCCCGCACCGCCAGCGACAGATACCCTCGTCCCGTTTCCGATTTCGCCCACCGAAACATTGATGGCAGTCTGTACGCCGCCTGCTTGCCGCGCTAATGAAACATATTTCTGCAACGGCGATTGCCCCGGCGGATGCGGTACAGTGTGTGCCACCGTCACGCCAGATGCGGCTTTTGCTCCGCTTGCGGCGGTTGACGGCGCGGGGAAGTGGATCGTCCGCACGGAGGAGAGTCTCGCTTTCCTCGATCCTGCTGGCGTAACATCGGGATTCCTTCTTCAACGGTTCTACGCGCCGGTAATTGATTTTGTTCTTGTGCGCAATGGAAACATCTATTCGTTGACCGACACAGGCGATGCCTCCCTCGAACTCAGGCAGGTGTATCCGCGCGAGCGATTGATCGCTGATTTGGATACGCGGCGTGATGTGGAAGGAAGTCCGCGCATCGCGCCGATATTTTCCTCCGACGGCACGAGCCTCGTTTGGAGCCGCGCCGATAAAGACGGAACGATGACGCGCTCGGTCTTCGTCACTTCGTTGGAAACGGGCGAGAGCCGCGAAGTCTGGCGCACGGAGTTGCCGGAGGAAGCAGCTGGTCATGCGCTCGTTCCGATCTTCTATGATGAGGCGCGGCAGATACTCGTCTACGCGTTGCACACGTTTTACAGCGGCATGACTCCCACGCAAGTCGCTTCGTTGTATCTTGCCGATGTTTCAACGGACACGATCACACCGCTTTGGACTCTCAATCCCGCTGAGATATATGCCGGCGTTTCGGCAACGGTCTCTGCGGATGGACGCCTGCTCGCCTACCTGACCTGGGGCGAACCCCAAGCCGACTTCACCCTGCCATGGACTCTTCACATCCGCGACCTCTCGAACGGATATGAAACAACATACGCTCTGAACGAAACATGGGAAAACGTGGAAGCCCATCTCTTTTCACCCGATAGCAACAAGTTGTTATTCACAGCCTCACGCCGCGACGCGAACGGAGACTATCAAACCGAAATGCTCGTCTTTGATCTGCAAACTCATACATGGAACAGCATTTACACTCCCGATTACGATACCAAACCTTATTTCAACCCGCGCGCATGGACGGACGGCGATTGGCTCATCCTCACCAATGCCGACGACGACTCCACATGGGTCATGCGCCCGAATGGCGAATCACTCACTCAGATCACGCCGCTGGAATGGGTAGGAATGCTTGAAGAGTAGAAAATGTAAATTGAATAGAATCAGCCTCACCCGAAGAAAGAAGCGTGGTTTTTAGTCTGCTAGTCTTCTGGTCTTCTAGTCACTTAGTCTCTAATCTCCAGTCTCCAATCTCTAATTCTCCAATTCTCAGATCTCTGTACCACCACCAATTACAAATTACCAATTACAAAAAGGAGTCCCATGCCAACAAATTCATCCTCCCCTCACCTGCCGTTCGGCGAAAATAAAACTGCCGAGTGGTATGGCAAAGACATTGTGTCGGTCAAACAGTTCAAGCGCGAAGATCTGGAATACGTCTTCGGCGTGGCGCACGAGATGCGCGGAATGGTCGAGCGCGTGGGGACGTTTGATTTGCTCAAAGGAAAAATTTTAGCGAACCTGTTTTACGAACCGTCCACGCGCACATCGTCGTCGTTCACCGCCGCGATGGAACGACTCGGCGGCTCGGTCATCCCGATCAACGAGGTGAAATATTCGTCGGTGACGAAAGGCGAAACGTTGACCGATACCGTGCGCACGCTCGAATGTTATGCCGATGTGATCGTGTTGCGACATCCCGAAACGGGATCGGCGGCGATCGCGGCAAAAGCGATGAAAAAGCCGCTCATCAACGCGGGCGACGGCACGGGCGAACATCCCACACAGGCGTTGCTCGACGCGTTCACGATCAGGGAGGAACTCAAGCAATTCGATGGACTCACCGTCACCATGCTCGGCGATCTGAAATACGGACGCACTGTGCATTCGCTGGCGCGTTTGCTGTCGTTGTTCAATGTGAAGTTGAATTACGTCTCGCCCGATATTTTGAAGATGCCGCAAGAAGTGATGGACGAAGTGAGCGAGAAAGGCATTTCACAAAAAGAATTTTCGTCGCTCGAAAAAGTTTTGCCCGAAACGGATGTGTTGTACGTGACGCGCGTGCAAAAAGAAAGATTTGAAGACCCCGCCGATTATGAAAAGGTCAAGAGCGCATACGTGATCGACCCCGCCATCATGCAAGCCGCGAAACAAAAGATGATCGTCATGCACCCGCTCCCGCGCGTCACCGAGATCAGCATGGATTTCGACGACGATCCACGCGCCGCCTACTTCCGCCAGATGGAATATGGTTTGTATGTGCGAATGGCGTTGTTGGCGATGGTGCTCGGGAAGGCATAGTGTCACGTTCCAAGTTTCACGTTTCAGGTCTACTTGAAACATGGAACTTGAAACATGGAACTCTAAAACATGGAACTCTAAAACATGGAAACTTTTTTTTCTTTTTTGGAAAAGCGCGTGGATGATTGCTCGTCATTGCTCTGTGTGGGACTTGACCCGCACGTCAGCGAGTTGACTTCTCCCAGCGCCGCTTCAGCCCTCGACTTCTGCCTGACTCTCGTTAAGGCGACCGCTCCCTACGCTGCGGCATTCAAACCCAACGCCGCGTTCTTCGAAGTCTTCGGCGCCGAGGGCTGGACCGCGCTCAAGCAAGTCATCGAAGCGATTGACGAAGAATCAAAACGACTCGGCTCGATGATCCCCGTCGTCCTCGACGCGAAACGCGGCGACATCGCCTCCACAGCCGAAGCATACGCAAAGTCTGTGTTTGAATCGCTCGGCGCGCATTGCGTGACGTTGAGTCCGTATCTTGGCAAAGACTCGATTGATCCCTTTTTAAATTATCCAGAGCGAGGCGTGTTCTTGTTGTGCAAAACATCGAATCCAGGTTCAGGTGATTTGCAAGATATATCCGTCGTAGGGGCGGACGGCCGTCCGCCCCTACCGTTACATGAACACGTCGCCCACCTCGCCCAATCATGGAATACCAACAACAACATCGGACTCGTCGTCGGCGCGACGCATGTGGAGGCGCTGAAACGCGTCCGTGCCGCCGCGCCTGATCTGTGGTTCCTCGCGCCTGGCGTTGGCGCTCAAGGCGGGGAGTTGGCGTCCGCTTTGCGAGCAGGCTTACGTCGGGATGGAAGCGGGATGTTGATCCCCGTCTCACGCGGAATCTCGCGGGCAAAGAATCCGAAGTTGGCGGCGGCGGAGATACGAGACCAGATGGTGCAGGTCAAAATGCAATTGACACAGGAAAAATAGCGTAATAAAATGAGTTAACTCACGAAATTACGCCAAAATACGATGCTTTACTCCCGCCTAATCGCCAATAATCTTGTCAGCGACTGTTTCCAAGGTCGTGTGATTATTCTCGTCGGCGCGCGGCAGACGGGTAAAACGACTCTGGCGCAAATGGCGCTGGAGCGGCTCGATGGGCGCAAGGTCCGATTTATCAATGGCGACGATCCGATAGACCGCGAGGCGCTGAACGATAAAAGCCTCGAGAGCCTCACGCGCATGGTGGGAGACGCGGAAGTTCTTTTCGTTGACGAAGGGCAAAAGATAAAAACCATCGGGCAAACGTTGAAACTGCTGGTGGATCATTACGGCGCGCAACGGCAGGTGATCGTTACAGGTTCGTCCACGATCAACCTGCTTGATTCCACGCAGGAGCCGCTGACGGGGAGAAAGTTCGTGTACAACCTGTATCCTCTGGCATTGTCGGAGATCGTTCCCGATGCGGATGTGTTGGAAATTCAAAAAAAATGGACTGACCTGCTTGTGTATGGTTCCTATCCGCGCGTGATCCAGCAGGATTCTTACGAGAGCAAGGCGCGCGAAGTGAGAGAGATCGCCGCCAGTTATTTGTATCGCGACATTTTGGAACTTCAGCAGGTTCGCAACCCTGAGGCTTTGAACAAGCTGGTGCAGGCGCTTGCCTTGCAGATCGGGTCGGAAGTTTCGTACGCCGAACTCGCCCAAACCATCGGCATGGATCGAATCTCCGTCGAACGTTATGTGCAACTGTTGGAGCGCAGTTTTGTTATCTTCCGCCTGCCGCCCTACTCGGGCAACAAAAGAAGGACGCTTTCGAAATTAAGAAAAATCTATTTTTGGGATGTCGGCGTGAGGAACGCGGTCATCCGCAATTTCAATCCGCTGGATTCGCGCGCAGACGGCGGCGCCCTGTTCGAAAATTGGATGATCGCCGAGCGGATGAAAATGAATGAATATCGGCGAAGCCTGAGTTCCTCCTATTTTTGGCGGACGTACGATGGAAGCGAAATTGATTACATCGAGGAGACCAATCAAAATCTTCAAGGCTTTGAATTCAAATTGAAGTTTTCAAAAACGAATCGTTCATTTGAAAAAGCAGGCATACCTGTAACGGTCATGGATGCGGAACGGATCGTGGAATTTCTTTATGGCTGACATGATTCAACTCTTCGATTGATGGTAACTTGCAGCGGAACTACAAGATGAAATCTTGAGCATTAGAAATGAAATCGGAAAACTTAATGGCTAAACTTTTGATCGTATCGGGACATGCCGACAAATATCGGCGTTTGCTTGAAAGGGCGGAATTGCCTGAGTTGAAAATCGTCACTGCAATGAATGCGACGGAAGCCGAGGCGGTTGGTTTGGATTGTGAGATCGTCCTTGGCGAGCCGAAATTGGTCCAGCCGCTTTTGATGAAGATGAAAAACTTGCGCTGGGCGCAATCCATGTATGCGGGCGTGGAGCAGTTTCTCGACCCGTCACTGCGCCGCGATTATATTTTGACGAACGCGCGCGGCGTGTTCGGCGATTTGATGTCTGAGTATGTGTTCGGGTATCTGCTCAATCATGAGCGGCGCATCTTTGAACGCTATCGCGCCCAACAGGAACATCGCTGGGACTCAAGCACAACGGGCATGTTGCGCGGAAAGACGATCGGGTTGCTTGGCGTCGGTTCGATCGGCGCAGTCATTGCAAAGACAGCAAAACATTTTGGAATGAGCGCGCGCGGATATACGCGCGCCAGCGAAGATTGCCCCGATGTGGATGCGTATTATCACGGAAACGATTTAATTGAGTTTGCCAAAGAGTTGGATTATCTAGTCGCCGTCCTGCCGAACACATCGGAGACGCATCGCATCGTGGACGCCTCATTGCTGAACGCCTTGCCCGCGCGCGCGATCTTCATCAACGTTGGGCGCGGCGGCGCAGTGGACGAATCCGCGCTGATCCATGCGCTCGAGTCGAAGCAGATCGCAGGCGCGGCGCTGGATGTGTTTGATCAAGAGCCGCTTCCGAAAGAGCATCCGTTTTGGACGACGCCGAATTTGTTGATGACCTTTCACACGTCCGCGCCCAGTTTGCCCGAGGACATTGTGCGAATCTTCCGTGAGAACTATCAGCGTTACCTGCGCGGCGTGGAATTAAAATACCAAGTTGATTTCGAACGCGGCTATTAGTTTTACAGCGCAAAGTCCGACGCTAGAGAGCGTCTCTTACACCATGGGCGTAGGCGGACGTTCTCTAACGTCCGCCTACCTTGCGCTGTAATATTGAGAAAGGATGCGAATGACTGACACGAACCCAAAACTTCACTCTCTGGCAGATGGTTTACTCGAGGCAGGCTGTATCAAATTCGGCGAGTTCACTCTCAAGTCGGGACTCACGAGTCCCATTTACATTGATCTCCGCCGCATCATCACCCATCCCAAACTTCTCGCGGATATTGCTCAAGCCTATTTGCCAATTCTCTCAACTCTCCAATTCTCTCGCATTGCAGGCTTGCCCTACGCCGCCATCCCCATCGCAACCGCCATCTCCCTCGCGGGAAACTATCCCATGATCTACCCGCGCAAGGAAGCCAAGTCCTATGGCACGAAAGCGGAGATCGAAGGCGAGTATCACGCAGGCGAGACGGTCGTCGTCATTGACGATCTCGCCACCACGGGCGGAAGTAAATTTGAAGCCATCGAAAAATTGACAGGCGCGGGCTTGGTCGTGAAGGATGTCGTCGTGCTGATTGATCGTCAATCGGGCGCGAAAGAGTCGCTGGCGGGGGCGGGATATTCCCTGCACGCGGTGTTGACGATCGGTCAATTGTTGGAGTATTGGGAGGAGACGGGGAAGGTGGAGAAGGATAAAATTGAGGCGACGAGGAAGTTTTTGAAAGACTCATAATGACTTATTTCAAAGATTTATCCCCCTATTCTTACTACGGAAATGAAGAATCGCTCAATATTGGCTGGCTGAGTGCGATAGAAGGTTTTGATATTGGCGATACAACAATTGAGTTTCGAGAAAAACTTTTTAGATTTTGCCTAGATGAAAATATTGTAAAAACCATGCGGGGATTCCATGAATGTGAACTTTGTGGGTTTTCATTCGATGAATGGAGCAGGGATCACCCTGCCTACGGTGATAATGCAAATTGGATGAGCATTGGAAATGGGGAGATACGTATTATAGGAAAAGGCGTGATTTATGCGGTACCCGCTTTGATTTATCATTATGTTGTAGAGCATCATTATATGCCGCCTCAGGAATTTATTGATGCAGTATTGACTGGCCCTCAACCCGGTTCTTTAGAATACAACACTTTATTGCAAAAGTATAAGAGAAGATGAGCTATACCCAAAAACACACCTTCACAGCCACCATCCTCAATGCAGGCGGCGCGTTCGTAAAATAAAAGAACTCGGAGTTTTCAAAAACTCCGAGTTCTGCTTTTGAATTCAGTTGACACTTTCTAAAAACTCTGCCAGCGCGGAGTACTCGCTCATAGTTCATTCCCATCGCGCAAGATGGTTTCTTGCATCGATTTCGTCGCATCTTCAAAAGCGATAAGATCTACGCTGATTTCTGGGTCCAAGCTTTGAAGTAATCCTACTGCCCTGTAGTATTGTCGTCCTGTTAATCCCCAAACAGCAAGATCAACGTCCGAATGGGCATGGAATAAATGCGGGTGAACGATGGAGCCAAACACCACAACTTTCTTTACGTCAAATTCACGCTTAAGAACTAATGCCGTGCGGCTGGCAATCTCGCTGGCTTTCTTAAAGCGCGAATCAGCCTGAGTCCGCGCGACATCCACGCGGCTTCTAAGCGCTTTTCGATACCGCTCCAAATCTGCGGGTGCAAGTGTGCTAAAAGTAAGCGACATTTTTCCTCGTTGAAATTATACACTCATTGTACATGTTAGAATAAACTTACGAGGGACCTATGCCCAACAAACACACCTTCACAGCCACCATATTGAACGCAGGCGGAGGCGGCGCGTTCGTGGACGTTCCCTTCGATGTGGAGAAAGCCTTCGGCGCGAAGAAACCCAAGGTCAAAGCCACGTTTGATGGGGTTCCGTATCGCGGCATGTTGGCGCGCATGGGCACGGACTATCACATCCTGATCATCCTCAAATCCATCCGCGAGCAGATCGGCAAGTCGTTTGGCGATAAGGTGAGAATCACGGTTGAGTTGGATACCGAGCCGCGCGAGGTCGAAGTCCCCAAAGATCTGATGAGAGAATTGAAACAGAATAAGGAAGCCAAAGCGTTCTTTGATAAACTTTCGTACTCGCACAAAAGAGAATATGTGATGTGGATCAACGAAGCGAAAAAGGAAGAGACGTGGCAGAATCGAATCGTCAAGATGATCGAGATGTTGAAACAAGGAAAGAAACGATCATAAGGCGGGATACCCCTTCGACAGGCTCAGGGCAAGCATCCCGCCCCACGGAGAAATTATGCAATTCAAAAATTATCTTGAAGAACTCTACGAGTACAACTACTGGGCGAACAAGCGTTATCTCGTTGTTGCAGAGACGCTCGATCACGAAAGCCTCTTCCACAAGCACGGACATTCATGGGAGACCGCCCACGCGATCCTTGTCCACATGATGAGTTCGGAGCGGATGTGGCGTCAGCGTTGGCTCGGCGAGAAGGGCGAGTTCCTCGATGCGAAAGATTTCCCCGATGTGAAATCCATCCGCGCGTATTGGGTGGAGGTGGAAAAGAACATGCGCGATTACGTTTCGGAGCAAACGGAGACCAGCCTGTGGCGCGATGTGACGTACACCAACCCCAAAGGCGAGACGTTCACGCTTCCGTTGTGGCAGATGATGGTCCAGCCGCCGAATCACAACACACATCACCGCGGCGAGCTGGCGGCGATGTTCGCGTTGATGAATGTTCCGCACCCTGAGGAGGAAATGATCCAGTATTTCTTGAATAAGAGCGGGCAGAAACGATTCTAAACACAAAGTTCACAAGGGAACACAAAGGAAAAGCTTTGTATTCATTTCTTCGCTCCTTCCTCTTTCGCCTCGACCCCGAAGCATCGCATCAACTCACGCTTCGATTGTTAAGTATTGCAGGAAACTTCCCACTTTCCAATTGGTTTCTCACACGACTCTATAAAACCGAATCAAAACCCGTTCAGGCGTTTGGATTAACATTCAAGAATCCCGTCGGTCTCGCGGCGGGATATGACAAGGATGGAGTGGCAGTTCGCGGACTCGCCGCGCTGGGGTTCGGTCACGTCGAAGTGGGGACGGTCACGCCGAAGCCTCAGGCTGGGAATCCGCGTCCGCGTGTGTTTCGGCTGGCGGAAGATGAGGCGGTGATCAATCGGATGGGGTTTCCATCTCAGGGCATGTCGAAGGTCGCAGGTCGCATGTCGAAGGTTGGCAATCGAAGGTCTGTGATCGTTGGCGTGAACTTGGGGAAGAATAAAGACACGCCGTTGGAAGAAGCCGCGCGCGATTATGTTGAGTTGATGAAGGTGTTTGCTCCGCGGGCGGATTATTTGACCATTAACATCTCATCGCCTAACACCATCGGTTTGCGTCGTTTACAGAATCGCGAGATGTTGGAGAATTTACTGGGTCACATTAACTTGGAACGTGAAACCTGGAACCTGAAACTTCCAATCCTTGTAAAAATTTCGCCTGATTTATCTGATGAAGAATTGGATGATGCAATCGGAGTCATCCTCGATAAAAAAATGGACGGGATTATCGCCACGAACACGACTCTTTCACGCGAAGGAGTGCGATCAAACTTGAAGGGCGAGACAGGCGGACTAAGCGGCGGTCCGCTCAAAGGTCGGAGTGAGGCGGTTTTGAGTCAGGTTGTGAAGTTGGTCAATGAGAGAGTCCCGATCATCAGCGTGGGCGGAATTGCGAGTCCCGAAGATGCAAAGAAAAGACTCGCGTTGGGCGCGAGTCTGGTTCAAGTGTATACCGGGCTGGTCTATCGCGGGCCGGGGATGGTTTGGGAAATTGTCAACGCGATTTAGGGTTGTTGGGCTGGGCGTAGCGCCGCTTGAATGCCTTCTCGGGGGTCTTTGAAAAATCCTTCAGGCAGAGGGAGCGGCGTGAGGTTGGCGCCGGTGTCCAGTTCGCCGGAGGGCAGGTAAAAAAGTTGTGTTTTTGCGTCCGGTCCCAGAGATTGGTCTTGGAAGGCGATCAATATAAAAGTTCCATTGGGACTCCAGCGGACATCGCGATAGCAACAGGAACCGATCGGAGTTTGCTGAATGCCTTTGTGGGTGAGCCAGTTATAGATGTACATTTCGCCCCAGCCGTTATTGCGGCGGTTGGTGTTGAATGTAAATTGTTCCATACCGTCCCAGTCGAAGTCGGGAATTTCGTGAGATTCGTACCCGGCTGGCGTGAAGCGTGTGCCGGGAAAGTTGTCCTTAAGATCGATCAGTTCCGGCTTGCAGTCTGAAATATCGAGCACGCCGATCTGCTCGGCTTGCAGGTTTGGGTTGTTTGCGTCGTTGCCCGTGTATAACCAGGCGACGAGTTGATCGTCAGAAGACCAGCGCGCCTCTCGAACTCTGGCAACTGCCATGGTCTTGGGTGTATGTTCAACCAGACAGGCATCCTTCATTTGCGAAAGTTGTCCGCGATTGGTGATGGCTTTGAACTGTTCTATGTCGAACGGCACAACGAAGATGGTGTTGCTCATGGCAACCTGAACTTGTTTATTGTCGTGTGAAACCTGAAAAGCATCCACCGACACTTCGGCGGGAAAGGTGGCGAGCGTATCAACCGTATCGGTTGTAATATCGAAGTACTTGATCGTCTTGCCGCTGATGAAGATGATGGTCTTGCCGTCGTTCAACCATTGCAGGTCGGTTTTGGCGGCGCCGTCGAAGGTGAGTTGCCTCAGGTCGGAGCCGTCCACATTCATCAGCCAGATATCGCGGTTGGCGACGAAGGCGATCTTGTCTGCGCCGCCGATGAGCGGGATTTTGGGCGCGAGCGTTTCCCTCGGCGCGGCGAGCGTGGCGGTCTCGGTCGCCGGTGCGGATGTGACGGTCGACTCAACCGTCGGCATGGAAGTGAACGTGACCGGGGCAGAGGTGGGCGCGGAAGTTTGCGTCGCTTCTTTTTCGACGGGCGGGCTGTTCCGGTTTGTCAGCCAGTATCCCGCCGCCGCGACTCCTATCACGCCCAACACGATCACAGCGATGATCGCCGGTGAAAATTTTCTTTTTTCGGCAACGACTTGGTGTTTTCTCGTTGCCCGCAACGCGGAGAGCGTCTGCGTCTTTTTCTCCGCTCCAAGTTGCCCGGCGATCGCTTTGAGGGTTTGAACCATCTCAACCGCCGTGCCGAAGCGGTCATCGCGGCTTTTCGCCATCGCCTTTTGGATGATTAAGTCCATGTCGGCTGGCAGGTTGGGGTTGAACGTTAAAATTCGCGGAACCGGGTCGGTGACGTGTTTAATGGCGACCGCCATTGGAGTGTCGGCTTCGTAGGGCTGTTTACCGGTGAGCATTTCAAAGAGGATGATGCCGAGCGCATAAATGTCGGCGCGGCCGTCCACTGCGTCGCCGGTGGCTTGTTCGGGCGCCATGTACGCGGGCGTGCCGATGATGCCACTGCCGGTCATGGTGCCGGAACTTTGGGTCATCTTGGCGATGCCAAAGTCGGATATATATGGTATGCCGCGGCTGTCGAATAGGATATTGCTGGGCTTGAGATCGCGGTGGATGAACCCCCGCGAGTGCGCTTCATCCAACCCGGGCGCGATCTGTTCGAGGATGCGCGCCGCATCTGCCACGCTCATGATCCCTTTTTTGATGCGCTCCGAGAGCGATCCCCCGTTCATGTACTTCATCACGAAATAAGGCAGTTTGCCGTCTTCGGTCTCTCCCACATCGTAGACCGGCACAATGGAAGGATGCTCAAGCTGGGCGATGATCTTCGCCTCGCGCTGAAACCTCATGCGGAATTGCGGGTCGGCGTGGAGCAGTTCAGGCGGCAGGATTTTGACAGCCACCTCGCGTTCGAAGCGCGGGTCGTATCCCCGGTAGACGGTTGCCATGCCGCCGCGCCCCAACTCTGATTTGATTTCATATATCCCGATCTTTTCTGGTTGCATGAGGGTAGTATACCTACCGGGTAGGCTGAGCGCAAGCGTCTTGCATGGCAGGAAAATTCCAACATTCATCTAATACAATCGCAATGCTTGCCAAATTCCTTTTATGGTATAGTGTCGCCACTATGGACGAAAAGATCACAATTATCGAGGGACCGCCGCCTATTTTCGAGGCGGTCAACGACGGCTGGGCGTTGGGTTTGAACGAACGCGCCCAATTATCCGTCCCGGCGTTGACGCGCTTGCGCACGTTCAACGGACCCGCGCTGGTGGAACGTTGTTATCGCGCGTGGAACGCAAAAGCCCCCATCCACTTGCATTATCGCAACGATTTCGGCGTGGAGCAAAGCGCGCCCATCTTTGCCGCGCGCAACGTGGAAACCTCCGACGGGCATGTGCTATTGCTTTGGGTGCATCTCGACAGCGACAAGGTCGAATATGAGTTCGATCAAGGGGACGACGAGACCGACGAAGATAATCTTGAATAAGCCAACCGGCCGGGCATGCGCCCGGCCTCTTTATTTCATTTGTAACCCTCCCGTTGAATTGACTGTTGCCTGAGTTCCGGGTTGACGGTACAATCAGGGCAAACGCAATGATGGATCACTTTACAGGATGCGCGGCGCAACCATCGAAGTGAAAGCGGGCTTCCCGTCCGGGATGCCCGTTTATATTTTAATTTTCAGGAGATGAAAGTTATGGCTGGACAAATCAATGCTTTCCAGATCGCACAGGCGCAATTCGACCATGTAGCGGAACAGTTAAAACTCGACGCCGGCGTGCGCGAGGTCTTGCGTGTGCCTACGCGCGAGTTCACCTTCCGCATCCCGGTGCGGATGGACGACGGCTCGCTCAGCGTGTTCACCGGCTTCCGCGTGCAACACAGCGACGTGCGCGGACCCAGCAAGGGAGGCATCCGCTTTGCGGCAGACGAGACCCTCGACACCGTGCGCGCCCTCGCCATGTGGATGACGTGGAAATGCGCGGTGGTGGACATCCCTCTCAGCGGCGGAAAAGGCGGCATCGTCGTTGATCCTTCCAAACTTTCAGTCAACGAAAAAGAACATCTCTGCCGCGGCTGGGTACAGCAGATGATCAGAAATATCGGGCCGCGGCAAGACATCCCCGCGCCGGACGTGGGCACCAACGCCCAGATGATGGGCTGGATGATGGACGAGTATTCGAAATTATCCGGTGAATTTACGCCCGGCGCGTTCACCGGCAAACCGGTCGGGAGCGGCGGTTCGCAGGGACGCACCGAAGCGACCGGCTTTGGCGTGATCTACAATATCCGCGAAGCGATGAAACGCCGCAATATCGATCCGAAGAATTCTGTGGCGGCGATCCAGGGCTTTGGCAATGTGGCGCAACATGCCGCCATGGGGTTCGTCGAAATCCTTGGCGGAAAAGTAGCCTGCGTTTCCTGCTGGGACCGCAACGATAAAAAATCATACACGTACAGCCACAAAGACGGCGTGGACGCAAAATTCCTGCTTTCGATCACCGATCAATACGGCACAGTGGATAAAGCAAAAGCAACCGAGGCGGGTTACGTGGCAGAAGACGGCGACGCGTGGCTCTCAAAAGAAGTGGATGTCCTCATCCCTGCCGCCATTGAAAATCAGATCAACGCCGAGACGGTGAAGAAAATTTCCAGCCGCTTGAAGATCATGGCAGAAGGGGCGAACGGTCCCACCACGCCCGAAGCGGATGAATTTTTCAAGGAAAAAGGCATCTTCCTCGTCCCCGACTTTTTGTGCAACGCGGGCGGCGTCACCACCTCTTACTTCGAAGGCGTGCAGAACGATATGAACTTCTACTGGTCGAAGCAAGAAGTGCTCGGGCGGCTGGACGAAAAGATCACCGATGCCTTCAACGCCGTGTATGAAATGTCGGAGAAAAAGAACGTCTACATGCGCGACGCGGCATACATGGTCGCCATCCAACGCGTGGTAGACGCGATGCAAATGCGCGGCTGGCTTCAAGGCGATTGGTAAACGACCGCGAACGACAAGCCCTCGTCACTCAACGAGGGCTTTTTCTTTTGGATGAAGAACCCGGTTCATTTCGACCCTTCGACACGCTCAGGGCGGCGCGGGCAACCTGATTCACCCTCTCGACCTTTGTGTCCCTCCAGGCAGACCACCCCCTCCGCGCCGACTTGGGCATTGTGCGCAACCCCGGCAGGCAGGTCGAGCCGGTCGCCCGCATGCAACTCCAGTGATTGACCTAACTCCGGCAAACCGAATGTGATCGAACCGCGCAGGACGTAGATGACTTTGTCGTATGAGTGGGAATGTGCCGCGTAGGTATCGTGCGGTCCATTCGACCACGTGTAAGGATGCAAACCTTCATCCGCGCACAAACGCGTCAGTGTGGATTCGGTTGGGGCGGCTGAACCAGCCCAACGGGTGACATGAGGCGTGTTTATATCTTCTCCATCAACTCGATCCGATTCCCAAAGGGATCGAACACATGCGCGCGCTTGAATTCCTCCAGCGGAGGCTGTGACAAGTCCCATTCGTAGCCCGCCACTTGGATCTTTTCAATGAGCGTATCAAGATCATCCACGAGGAGTGCGGGGTGCGCCTTGCGCGCCGGGCGGAAATCGGTTTCGATGCCGAGATGGATTTGAACAACAGGTTGATCCGACAGCAGTTCAACTGCTGTCGGATCGGGAGGAACATTTTGAAGCCAGATACCCCCGCGTTTGGCGAGCTCAGCAGGTTTGGGAATTTCGGTTAGCCCAAGAATGTGAACATAAAATGCCCGCGCTGAATCTTCTTGATCCGCGGGCATGGCTAATTGAACGTGGTGGATGGAGAGGATGGTCATGATTTGTAAGACAAGATTAATCCTGTCCTACGGCTCAACCGGATACCCCGCATTGATCCACGCTTCCAACCCGCCGAGCAATGCTTCGACTTGTGTGTATCCATTGTGCAACATGAGGAACGCCGCACGGGCGCTCGTATGCTCGTTCGGTCAGGTGCAGTAGGTGATGATCCATTGGTCTTTGTCGAGGTTGACGCTATTAATGTCAATTTCAAATCGATCCAACGGAATGGACAACGCGCCTACTACATGCTTCTCGCTGTATGCTTCCGTGCCTCGCACATCCACGATGATCGCCGCGCCGGCGACATAAGCCGTGTACGCTTCTTCCAACGAAATGCGCGGAACATCCGCTTCGGTGGCAGGCAGGTTGGAAGGCGTGGATGGATTCCCCGGCTCGAGGATAATGACCGGTGTCGGCTGGGCGGTTGGGGATAACGCGTTGCATGCAAGTGTTGCGAGGATGAGAATTGAAATGGCGAGGAAGATTCTTGTTTTGGGCATGGGTCCTCCAGGGACGTACACACGGAAACACGTACACAGGTAAAACAGGTAGACACGTGTGTACTTGTTTACGTGTCTACCTGTTTACCTTATCTCACAACTCACAAAACCGATCGATTTGCTTCCCGATGATGGCGAGACTGTCCTGCCAGAATTTTTTCTGCGTGATGTCGATGCCGAAACGCTTGGCGAGTTTCGCCGCAGACGCTTCGCCGGTGGAGGCGAGCAGGTTCATGTAATCGGGGACAAAGTCTGCGCCGCGTTTTCGGTAGATGGCATATAAGCCTGTGGCAAACAGCAGACCGAACGCATAGGGGAAGTTGTAGAACGAGAAGTTTGGCGAATAGTAATGCGGCTTCCACGTCCACATGAATTTTTGCAAATAGCGTTCATCGAGTCCGTCGCCATAGGTCGCTTTTTGGGCGCGCTCCATGATCTCGCAGAAATCGTCGGCAGAGAGTTCGGATTTTTCGCGGCGTTCCATCACTTCCTTTTCAAAGAGGAAGCGCGAGTAAATATCCACGATCACTTGCCCCGCATTTTCAATTTGCGATTCAAGCACAGCCAGAATCTCTTGCGGGTCTTTTGAAGTGGACAATACGGCTTCGGTGACGATGGTCTCGCACATGATGGAAGCGGTCTCTGCGAGAGTCATAGGCGTGTTCTGTTGCAGTTCGGTCTTGCCTGCTTTGTATGCGCAATAATTATGGAAGGCGTGACCCAACTCGTGCGCCAGCGTGCTGACCTGATTGAACGAACCGTCGAAATTGGCAAGGACGCGGCTTTCCTTCACCGCCGGGACTCCCATGCAGAACGCGCCGCCGCGTTTTCCATCGCGTTGCTCGGCGTCGATCCAATTGTTCTTGAACGCAGTCGCAGTCATAACATGAAGATCGGATGAAAATTCGCCGAAATGTTTGAGGATGAAATCGCGCGCTTCATAGTACGAATAGACTTTGTCCGTTTTACCGAGCGGGGCGAAGATATCCCACCACGCCAGTTTTTCTTTGCCCAGTTTCTTCGCCTTGTGTTTGAAATACTTGCGGAACATCGGGAACGAATCTTTCATCGCGCCCATCATCGCGTCGAGGGTCTTGCGATCCATGCGCGCGAAATCAATCGCGGCGTGGAGCGCGTCTTTGCGTCCGCGTCTTTTCCACAGGATGTTCGATTCGCCTTTGACCCCGTTGAGGGTCGCGGCTAGCGTCTCTTTGACTCCCTCCCACGCCTGATTCTCCGCATCGTACGCGCGGTGACGAGTCGCTTCATCGGGATGCGAGCGGAGGTTGATCAGCGCGGGCATGGGTAACTTTTGAAGTTTGCCGTCCAGCTCGAAGTCCACAGAAAGTTGCGAGGTGACCGTCCCCTGCAGTTTGCCGAAGGCGTTGCCTCCGCTGAGCGACATTTCCGCGGCGAGCATTTCCTCCGCTTCGCTCATCAGATATTTTGCCTGGTCGCGCGTCTCTTTGAGTCCGAACGCGTGCGCCTTCGCCGAGGGATTCGTGGCGACGGCTTCATCCAGTTTTTTACCGAGCGTTCCAACCCACGCGCTGAATTGCGTGCCGAGGTTGCGCTGGCGCACCTGCACTTGCTCGAGTTCGGAGAGCAGGCGGTTGGCGGTTTTATTCCGCGAGTCGGTGGTGACGAAGGCTTCGATGTACGCGCCGAGCGTCCCGCCGAGTTCGTAGATGGCGTTGAACTGATCCACCGCCTTGCCGAGCAGGGCGCCGAGCTCCTTCGATTTTGTTTTTGCGCTGGCTTTGGTCAATTTGCTCTTGTAGAATTTCTCGAACTTATCCAGAAGCGCTGAGTATTCCTTCACGGCGTTCTTGAACTCTTTCGATTCGAGCGAGGGATAGACATTGGTCATATCCCAGCGAGGGGCAGAGATGGTCATGGAAACTCTCCTTGAGATGGTGAATATGCCAAGTATACTCTGTTGTATAAAGAGCGTTATGAAGTAAAATAAGCGCACTCAACAACGAGGAGCCGTGCCATGAAAGTAACCATCCTTCAAGAAAACCTTGCGCGTGGATTAAGTATCGTATCGAAAGCGGTTTCGCCGCGCAGTACCTTGCCTGTGCTTGCGAATGTGTTGATCGCGTCGGATGAGGGACGCTTGCGACTCTCCGCCACAAATTTGGAGATGGGCATCACTTGTTGGATTCCCGCGCGCATCGAAGAAGAAGG
Organism: Candidatus Defluviilinea gracilis; assembly: GCF_057138825.1. Classification (NCBI taxonomy): domain Bacteria; kingdom Bacillati; phylum Chloroflexota; class Anaerolineae; order Anaerolineales; family Candidatus Villigracilaceae; genus Candidatus Defluviilinea; species Candidatus Defluviilinea gracilis. The sequence goes on along the minus strand of NZ_DBNHEF010000062.1, from coordinate 16,874 downwards.
CTCGACCACTGTGCCAGCGCGCACGTTCTCTGATCTGGTGAGCACCTTGCCGAGCGACCAGGTGATGTTGAAACTCGATGCGCAAACGCAAACGCTCAATGTGCGCGGCGGAACATCCACGAACGATATCAAGTGCATCGACGCGCAAGAGTTCCCGCCGTTGCCCACGCCCGATCTCGAAGGCGCGGTGCAGATCAACGGCGGCGATTTCCGCGAGATGATCCATCAGGTGGTCTTCGCGGCGTCCTCCGATGAAGCGCGTCCTGTCTTGATGGGTGTTTTGATGCAAGTGGATAAAGACAAGCTGACGATGGCGGCGGCAGATGGATTCCGACTCTCCGTCCGCAAAGCGGTTCTTTCCGCCCCCGCGCCTGCTTCAGTTTCCGCCATCGTCCCCGCCCAAGCCTTGAAGGAGTTGGCGCGCGTCGCATCCGATGGTGAAGAGCCGATCTACATGGTGTTACCCAAAGGACGCGGACAGGTCGTCTTCCGCGTGAAAGATGTGGAAGTGGTCTCGCAATTAATTGACGGCACATTCCCCGATTTTCAACAGATCATCCCGCGTTCGTATAAATCGCGCACGTTGGTTTCAACTTCATCGTTGTTGAAAGCCTGCAAACAAGCGGAAATTTTCGCGCGCGAAGGTTCGAACGTGGCGCGTTTCAATATTAAGTCCGCGCAAAGCGACATGCAACCCAGCGAAGTGGAAATTTCCGCCACCTCTGAGGAAACTGGCAAAAACGAAACCATCGTCGAAGCGACTGTTGATGGCGGCGGATTGCTCATTGCATTCAACGTGAAATTTTTACGAGAAGCCTTGGAAGTCATCCGCACCCCCAACGTCGCGCTGGAAACATCTGCGCCGAACGCGCCAGGCGTGGTCAAGCCTGTGGGCGATGACCAGTTCCTGCATGTGATCATGCCGATGCATTTGGGTTAGTCAGATAGTTGGCTAGTTTGATAGTCTGGTAGTCAAACAAAAAAAGCGCTTCGTCGAGTAACGAAGCGCTTTTTTTATCGAATTTGAGTAAGTTTCTATCGCCGATCGGCAAGGTCTTGACGATCTACTTCACATCCACCAACTCAACATCGAACACCAGAGTCGCATTCGGCGGGATGACTCCGCCCGCGCCGCGCTCGCCGTAGGCAAGATCGGGCGGGATGATGAGTTGCGCCTTGCCGCCGACCTTCATCAGCGCGATGCCTTCGTCCCAGCCTTTGATGACACGTCCCTGCCCAAGCGGGAAGGTGATCGGCTCGCCGCGCGAAACGGAACTGTCGAACACGCCTCCATCCTGAAACTTGCCCGTGTAATGCACGCTGACCGTTTTCCCTGCCTCGGCTTGCGCGCCCGCGCCTGCTTGCACTTCGATGTATTCCAATCCGTTTGATGTTTTCATGAGTTCTCCAATTCAAGAATCTTTTCAGCAATTGTAACTGTTGTTTTACAAAATTGACATTTGTTTTCAGTTTGCGCGTGAGGGTGTACAATAAGCCCCGTTCAATATTTCTTGGAGGCATCTATGGGATTGAATCGAAACGTCAGTCTTTCGGCGGGGCTGGGATACAAGGGAGGCGCTCCGTACCTGACCTACATCCTGCATCGCATCGGGGGAAGCGCGTTGTTCATCTTCTTCACGGTTTACATTCTTTCATTGCTGGGATTGGACTCCATGCAGGCGCTGATGGGCAACTGGATCTTCCAAACGGTCTTTCTGACCTTCGGGCTGTTCCACGCCATCAACGGACTCCGCATCACCATCCTTGACCTCTCGCCCAAACTCATCGAGCATTACCGCGCCGCCATCAACATCGAATGGGTGGCGTATATTATCGTGGCGGGATTCGCATTATTCGTTGTGTTCCGCAACGCGTTCGGAGGCTAGACATGGCGGCAAGAACCCTTCCCCTCAACAAGCGCGGCTTCAACTTCGAGACCTTCATGTGGGCGTTCACGCGCTTCACGGTGATCGCCATGTACGGCTTGATCCTCGCGGGCATCCTCGGCGGCTTGATCGTCAGCGCGCAGACAGGCGCGAACCTCGGCGATGTGTTCTACTGGGCGTTCTTCCCCAACCTGGCGGGGAATCCAATCGGCGTGATCTGGATGACCATCCTCGCCAAGTTGATGGTCATCGCGTTTGTTTTGGTCGCCTGCGGGCACGGCGTTCACGGCGTGTTGGAAATTTGGGATGATTACGTCACAAGCGAAGGCGCGCGTCGCTGGGCGCGGAATATTGTTATCACGTATGCGGTCGTGGCAAGCATTGTTGCAGTTTATGTTATTTTGACGGCGTAGTTTTTTAAACACGAAGGGCACAAAGAGCACGAAGGTTGGTCGTTGGTGGAACGAGAGGAATTGACTTGGAGTTTGTTTGAGGATGAGTTAGTCAGAAGGAACCGCATTCATGCCAAATCCGCCGAAGAAAATTTATCTGCCTGTTCCAGCAGAGACGGAGAGAATCGGAAAGTTGGTTCTCGATGCGGCATATAAAGTTCATACGATTTTAGGACCTGGTTTGCTTGAGTCGGTTTACCAAACAGCCACAAAACATGTGCTGACGACAAGCGGAGCGCTTGCCGAGACGGAAGTAAAACTTCCGATCATGTTTGAAGGCGTGGAACTCGAATCGGCATTGAAGATTGACCTGCTCGTTGAAAAATGTGTGATCGCAGAGTTGAAGTCGGTTGAGAAAATGCATCCAGTGTTTGAAGCGCAGTTGATAACCTACCTTCGTTTGAGTAAAGTGCGGCTCGGTTTTCTCATCAACTTCAATGTGCCTCATCTCAAAGACGGTATCAAACGAATCGTGGTGTAAAGAAATTAAACACGAAGGTTGGTTAGTTGGTAGAGCGAGATGAATTGGTTTGGAGTTTGTTTGAGGACGAGCGAGTTTGAAGTAAAAGAAAAATAACAAAATCTTTCAATCACTAAAGGCATCAAGGTCACCAAACCCATCAGCCTTAAATCCTTAGTGCCCTTCGTGTCCTTTGTGGTAAAAAATGGAGTATTCATGGCAAATGTTCATCAATTTGAAGTGATCGTGGTCGGCGCGGGCGGGGCGGGACTCATGGCGGGACTCTACGCCTCACGCGGCGCGAAGACGGCGGTCATCAGCAAGTTGTATCCGACGCGTTCGCACACAGGCGCGGCGCAGGGCGGAATCAGCGCGGCGTTGGGCAATTATGAGGAAGACAGACCCGAATGGCATATGTACGACACGGTCAAAGGGTCGGATTATCTCGGCGACCAGGACGCCATCGAATTTATGACGAGCGAAGCCATCCATGCGGTGCTTGAACTCGAACATATGGGCTTGCCGTTTGACAGAACGCCTGAGGGACGCATCTCACAGCGTCCGTTCGGCGGGCATACGAATAATGAAACAGGCAAACCCGTCCGACGCGCGGCGCACGCGGCAGACCGCACGGGTCATATGATCCTGCAAACGCTGTACCAACAGTGCATCAAGAACAACGTCACGTTCTTCGATGAATATCAAGTGATTGATTTCATTATGGTGGACGGCAAAGCGACGGCGGTCGTCGCGATCGAATTAGCCACTGGCGAATTTCACATCTTTCACGGAAAAGCGATCATCTTCGCGACGGGCGGGCATGGTCGCATTTTTGAGGTGACGTCCAACGCCTACGCCTACAGCGGCGACGGCGCGGCGATCCTCTTCCGTCGCGGCATTCCGCTCGAGGACATGGAATTTTTCCAGTTCCATCCCACAGGCATTTACAAACTCGGCATCCTCATCACCGAGGGCGCGCGCGGCGAAGGCGCAGTGCTGATCAACGGCAAGGGCGAACGCTTCATGCCGAAGTATGCGCACACGGTCAAGGATTTGGCGTCGCGCGATGTGGTCAGCCGCGCGATCTACACCGAGATCAAAGAAGGTCGCGGCATTGACGGTAAAAATTATGTCTATCTGGATATCCGCCCTGAGACGGTGAACAAATTCGCGGCGGAGGACGGACGCACCAACCCCGACGGTTCTCCCTACAAGATCACTGGCGACACGATCTTGCAAAAGATTCCCGACATCGTGGATTTCTGCCGCGTCTACCTCGGAGTGGACCCTGTCACACAAATGATGCCGACTCAACCGACCGCGCATTACACGATGGGCGGAATTCCGACGACAAAATATGGCGAAGTAGTCGTTGACGATAAAGGCACGAAAATCCCTGGCTTATTCGCGGCAGGCGAGTGCGCGTGCGTGTCTGTGCATGGCGCGAATCGACTCGGCACGAACTCACTGCTCGACCTCGTTGTGTTCGGCAAACACGCGGGACAAACAGCCGCGGAGTACGCCAAGTCGGTTGACTGGGCGAAACTGCCCGACGATGCCGAAGCAGGCGCGAGGTCCGAATTTGAAGCGCTGCGGAATGGGTCGGGTAAAACGAATGCGTACGATCTATCCAATGAGATGAAGAAGGTCATGTTCGAGGAAGTCGGCATTTATCGAAACGAAAAAGATATGGCGTCGGCGTTGGAAAAAGTGCGCGACATGCAGGCGCGATTCAACGATGTGCGCGTGGGCGACACGGGACATGTGTTCAACACCGAATTGTTGAACGCGTGGGAACTCGGCAACATGCTGGCGGTGGCGGAAGCGGTGGCGGCGAGCGCGTTGAACCGCAAAGAGTCGCGCGGCGGACATGCGCGCGAGGATTATCCCGAACGCGACGATGCGAATTGGTTGAAGCACACGTTGATCACGAAGAAGAATGGCAAGTTGGAAATTAGTTATAAGCCTGTGGTGATCACGAAGTTTCAGCCGAAGCCAAGGGTTTACTAATGTCATTGCGAGTCTTCGAGAAGCAATCTCCTCGTTGTGGCGCAAGATACGAGTTACACGTTACGAGTTAAGTTTGATGCAGAGGTGTTTACATGGAAGTAACAGTTAAGATTTTTAGATACAACCCCGAAAAAGATTCGCGCGGACATTACGAGTCTTACACAGTGGACGCGCATGAAAATGACCGCATCCTCGATGTGCTTGAGTTGATCAAAGGTCACAAGGACGGGTCGCTGGCTTTCCGCCGTTCGTGCGCGCATGGCGTGTGCGGATCGGATGCGATGCGCATCAATGGGCGCAACATGCTGGCGTGTAAAACGCTGGTGCGCGACGTGGGCGCGAACATCACGATCGAGCCGTTGCTGGGTTTGAAAGTTGTCAAAGATATGATCGTGGACATGGAGCCGTTCTTCGATAATTACAAGAAGATGCTTCCATATCTCATCAACGAGTCGCCGTTGCCCGCCGATGGAAAAGAACGCTTGCAATCTCCCGAACAACGCGCGCGCTTCGATGAGACCACCAAATGTATTTTGTGCGCGGCTTGCACCACGTCATGTCCGTCGTTCTGGGCGAGCGAGGAGTATTACGGGCCCGCCGCGTTGATGGCGGCGCATCGCTTCATCTTTGACTCCCGCGATGAGGGCGCATCGGAACGCTTGCACATTTTGAGCGAAACGAACGGCACGGTACGCTGTCACACCGCGTATAACTGCACCAATGCCTGTCCGCGCGATATTCACATCACGAAGGCGATCGGCGAGTTGAAGATGGCGATGGTAACGGGGAAGCTTGATTGAGAGATTAGAGACTGGAGATTGGAGACTGGCAAGCCGTGTCTGTGAGGATGCGGCTTGTTTTTGTTTGCCAAATTCTCAAACTGGCTTTATAGTTATGAGGCAGGTTTTGGTTAATCGGTGTTTTTAGGAGATTACTTTTAAAGCAAAGAGACAAGGCATATCTTGACCTGATAGTAGACCCGATTCGAGTTTGCGCCAACTATAAACCTAAATTTGGACAAGGATCGAATAAAGATGGATTGAGTATGAAGCAGTTTCAAAATCTTTATCGAAGCGATCCGTTTTATCGTTGGCTGGGTTTATATAACCCACTGATGTATGCTGCGCATAAGGCGGCTGGCGGCATGACAAGTATTTACCGACAAATTGGTATTGGGTGTGAGACGCTTTTTCGAACGATCATCAAAGATTCGCTTGGGTTATCCGACAACGATGTAAGATGGTCTTACAGTATTCCTTTGCCAAGCGGAAAAACCAGAACACTATATCTGGATGGTCGAATTCCCCTAGACAGAATCAGCGATAAATCAAAAAGACTTCGCTTCCAAAGTTGGATGAGAGAGTCTGCGAAAAGTCTAGATGTCGATTCGAGAATATCTGCCAAATTAACAGGCGCAATTTTTGAAGTGCGACAGGGCTATAAAAGCAAAGACTCAAAACGTCAAAATGCGGATATTGCAAACGCGGCGACCGCGTACACGCAGACTTATCTTCCGTGCGCCGTGATCTTATCAACCCAAATTGATGAGGATATTTTGCTCCGGTATAGATCCGAAAAATGGGCGGTTATCACCGGCGTAGTTGGGGAAAACAATCCATTGGTTTCGACATACGATTTCATGCGCGAAGTCGTTGGATATGACCTTGCCGCATTCTTCAAGCGAAACAGTAAAGTGATCCAACGGGAAGTTAACAACGTACTCAAGTCGTTGCTGATCCTTGGAGAGAAATAATGGGTATTGTTTTGGAGCGCGAAAGCCTCCGCCAGCGCGCTGATTTTACTTATAAGTTCAACGCTAAAACCGGGCGTCATGGCTGGTTGCGTCTTACGCCTGCCTACTCCCTAAAAATCGTCGAAGATTTGGTAATTTCAAACCCCGAGGCCCGTAGAATATTCGATCCGTTCTGCGGAACAGCCACCACAGCGTTGAGCGCCGCTTATCATGGACGAGAAGGCGTAACAACTGATATCAATCCTTTCTTGATATGGCTTGGACAGGCAAAGACAATGCATTATTCAACGGTTGATATTGAATTAACCCGAGAGGTCTGCCTCGATATAGTTGAAATAGTTAAAAAGCAAAACATCGAGCCATATTCCCTGCCGCCGCTCCATAACATTGAACGTTGGTGGCATCAAAGGGAACTGAATTTTCTGCAACTGCTCAAATCCGCGATTTATAAGACAACAGAAGTAGCCTCCGCTCAACGGAGGCTACTAATGGTCGCATTTTGCAGAACATTGATGAAATTATCCAATGCCGCATTCAACCATCAATCCATGTCCTTTAAAAATGGCGGGCAACTAAAGATGGGGCTGGAGTTCGATTTATATGAAACCTTCGCCGCAGACGTCCAATTTATCATTAATAGCGCCGGTGAAAACCCAAGCGGGAAAGCAACAATTTTACTTGGGGATTCTAGAAATCCCGCGAGTGTTGTTGATGGAAAATTCGACCTGGTCATTACATCGCCTCCCTATGCAAATCGTATGTCTTATATACGGGAACTCCGGCCTTACATGTACTGGTTGGATTTTTTATCAAACGGCAGAGATGCCGGCGAATTAGACTGGGAAACTATTGGCGGCACATGGGGAATAGCCACAAGCAAACTTACAGATGGGAACGTCCTACCGAGCAATTTCGGAACGAACAACTGCTTGGCATCCTAGATAAAATAGCCAACACAAACAATAAAAATGGGATCGTGCTCTCAAAATATGTCGCAAAATACTTCGACGATATGTGGAGTCATTTTAAAGGCTTGACCCCCATTCTTGCCCCTTGCTCAGAAATTCATTATATTGTTGGTAATTCTACGTTTTACGGGACGCTTGTTTCCACCGAACAACTGTATGCCAAGATGCTGAAGACATTGGGCTTTTCAAATATCGAGTGCAGACCAATTCGAAAACGCAATTCAAAAAAGGAACTGATTGAGTTTGACGTAGTTGCCCGTTGGGAATAAAACGAATAATGAATACCCTCGAACTCGCCGCCTTCCTGAAATGGATGCGGCTTGTTTTTTTATGAAACATCAATGGGTAGTAAAATACTCGATATGAGGAAAAACGCTGCTTCGAAGAAGTTGGGCACTGATTTCAAACGGCTTGACGCCATGACCGACAAAGATATTGACTTCTCGGAAATCCCTGAAATTACGCCTGAGATGTTTGCTAAAGGCATGGTTCGACGCGGACTTAAGCCGACCTATAAACGCCAAATGACCCTGCGATTGGACAGCGATGTAATCGAGTGGTTCAAACGACAAGGACGCGGATATCAGACCAGAATGAACGCCTTGTTACGAGCGTACATGGAAGAGCATAAAAGAATGACAGGCGGACCTCGTTCACGAGCAGGTTAAGACTTTGCAAGAACAAGCCGTATCCATGAGATACGGCTTGTTTTTATACACGGCTATAATTCCCGTTGAAGGTTTAGGATGTAAGTTATTCGGGATAATGCAAAGGTCTCGCGTTAGAACCAAGAAAGAGTGGTCGCATGATTACCCAGAACATATCGATCTTCCGAACGGGCGCGTTGATATTATTTGTCGTCGCCCTGCTGGGACCATGGACATTTGACGTCATTAATGTGCCAGCGGAATACGAATGTTCAGCGCCTTTTATCCGTTTGAACGGTGATTTCTGTGGGACTGTCATGTCGGGGCTATGGGTCGGCGGACTTTCGATTTTGCCCCTGATACCGTTTTTCACTACATTGCTCTTGCTCTGGAAGAAAGACGCGCGTCGATTCCGAACCATCCACCTTATCGCATGGGTGTTGGCTTTGATCCTCGCTTTGGTAATTTTCATTGGTCAGACCAATGACCCGATCATCCGCCTGTGGGGACTCTGGCTCTACATCCTGCTGGCGGTTGGCGCAATTCTGATCGAGTATCTCGCGTCAAAAAATAATCCCGCCTCGAATATCTGACTCGAACGCGCCATCTACTGGCTTTCCATCCAATACGAAATGAACGGATCAGCCTGTTGCAAAGTTGCGATTTCCGCCTCGCACATGAGGGACTGTTGCGCGGGCTGTCCTTCCGCTTTGAAGATCCGCCCGATCATACGCGGATCGCTCCAGTGTTCGCGGTCCACGTAGCCGAGGCGGTAGTAACCGTCTCCGCTTTCGTAGCACCAAGTCTGCCCGTAGATAATGACCGGTTCGGGAAGCGCGAGAATGTATCGGGGAGTCAATTCCGAAAGAGACGCGGGGTAACGTTCCTCGCGCGCGTAAAATGATTCGATGGCTTGAACGACCCTGTCCGCCCGTTGCGACGTCAATGCTCGAAAGTCGACGCGTTGCGCCAAAGTCGAAACCCAGATCATCAAAGCGGGGGCGAGTAGAAGATATGCAATGCCAGCTAGTTTTGTTTTGGACGGCAAAGCAATAAGCAGGGTAAGCCCGGAAAGCAAGACGGCAAGCATCGGAGCAAACAACAGAATGTATTTGAGGGAATCGTAGGTATTATCCCAAACTGTTAGATCGTAGATTTTGAAGAGCGTTCCAATGATAAGAAGAATACCAACGAAGAAGACGGGAATGACAATTCGCGCTTGCGGTTCGGACGAACGCAGACTCAAACCCGAATAGAGCAAGAACGCCGCATTGATCAGCGCAAGAGGGATCAGGAAAAACGCGGCTGTCGCTAAGTCTGAGAATAGCAGGGAAGTAGGAATGAGCAGAAGCGCTAGAAGAACCAGCCCCGTAAATATCCACACCTTGGGGTTCACGCGCTCGATCACCTTTGGCAACACCAGCGCGAATAATCCGCAAAACAGGCTCGCAACCGCGGCGGCTCCCATGATCCCCGATGAGCCAGCGGACGAGATCATCGCAAACACCACAAAGAGCACAATCGCTATGAGGAGAACGAATACAGGCGTCTTCATGTCTGCCTTCCTTTTATTACTTGACGGGGTGAAAAGGAAAACGTATCGGGCAGATTCCGCTTAACGTTTACTAGACTTCTTGCGAAAGTCGTTTTTGCCACAGAGAAAAAGAGTGTTTCTCAAAGGTCTCTGTGGTTAAACAAGAGATACTTATGCAAGAGGTCAATTCTCAAGTTCGCAGTGTGCGCGGCTTATTGTATTTCCGGCAGGACCAGCGGAATATCCAAAAACGGATGCTTGACCACCCGCACGGGCAAACAATACGCTTCAGCAATTCGTTCGGGTTGCAATACTTCCCCGGGCTTCCCCATCGCCGTGATGTTTCCCGCGACCATTAACGCGATTCGATCCGCATAATGCGCCGCGAGATTCAAATCGTGCAAGGCGATCAACACGGCAAGGTTATCTTTGTGAGCAAGGTCGCTCACCAACTCCAACAAGCCAACTTGATACTGTATATCCAAATGCGCGGTGGGTTCATCGAGCAACAGGATCGGCGTGGATTGGCACAAGGCGCGCGCGAGTAAAACCCGTTGTTGTTCTCCACCGGAGAGTTCGCCCACGCGGCGTTCGGCAAAGTGAAGCGCGCCCACGCGCTGAAGCGCTTGCCGCGCGATCTCTTCGTCGCCTCTCGATGGCTGACCTAAAAACCCAAGATAAGGCGCACGCCCGAGTAATACGGTTTCCCAAGCGGTAAACGCCGGTGGTAGTGAAACCGCCTGCGGAACGGTGGCAATATACTTCGCTCGTTGCATGGGATCCAGCGATGCGAAATCGTCTCCGTTCGCGCGAACGTGACCCGAATAGGGAATCACCCCGCTTGCGGCGCGGATGAGCGTGGATTTGCCCGCGCCGTTCGGTCCGATCAGCGCGAGGACCTCGCCGCTTTGCACAGCGAGGGAAATATCGCGCAAGATTTGGCGGGAGCCGTAATAGGCAGAGATGTTTTGGATTTTCAACATGGCAGAAACAGACGGGCGCGGCAACATTCATGTTGCCGCGCTACAATGGATTAAAAAATCAAATACCAATATAACGCGATCTCGTCCAAGGGCGGGTTTAGGGCTTTATATAATTCCATGTCGAACCCGCGCAGTTCGAAACCGCAACTTTCATAGAGCCGGCAGGCGTTCACATTGATATCCTGTGTTTCAAGGAACACGCCGGGGAAACCTTTTGTTCTTGCCCAATCGAGCGCGCGAGCCATTAATGCGCGCCCAATCCCTCGCCGTCGAAATTTTGTGTCCACTCCGAGATCGCATAGATATGCATAATTATTCCAGTGTTTCCGCGCTTCAATCTGCCCTGCGAGTTCATTGTCTGCATACGCAAAAAAGAGGTTGCGGTCCGGGTCGCTGTCGTACGCCATGAAATCGGTCACGCGCCGGCCGCCGTATTTTTTTGTATAGGGAGGCACATCCATAACCGTATAAGAAATCTTTCCCCGTTCGGCGCGCAGAACCAATTTGGAAGTTACCAGGAAGGAATCGTCAAATTGACGATAGTCTTGATCGTTCTCTTTGTCGATTGCGCGGATGGAGATTTCCATGTTTACCAATATCCTTGATTCTTGGCGGTCTTCAACACCCATAAGAAGAACGGCGCGCCTGCCAGCGCGGTGACGATGCCGACGGGAATCTCTTGCGGCGCGATGACGATTCTGGCGAGGATGTCGGAGAGAAGCAGGGCGATCGCGCCGCCGAGAATGCTGAGGGGGAGTAAACGCCGGTAATCGGGACCAAACCACAATCGGGTGAGATGCGGGACGATCAGTCCGACGAATCCGATAATGCCGGAAAACGATACCGCCGCGGCAGTCGCCAGGGAGGAGGCAGTCAAAATGATCCGCTTGGCGCGCGAGACGTTCAGCCCGAGTTGTTGCGCCTGATCGTCGCCGAATTGCAGGAGATTCAGCGCGTGACCACAGAAAGCCAGAATGCCCAGACCGATGACGAGGTATGGCATGATCGCAAGGATCGCCGCCCACCCGTTTTGGCTCGCGCCGCCGAGAAGCCAGCCTAACGCGCGGCGAACTTCGCTCGTGGAGCGGATCATGAGGAATGAGGTGAGCGAGGTGGCGAACGATGAAACGGCAACGCCGGCGAGGATGAGGCTGGTTGTCGGTATGGTTCGACCAACCCGCGCCAGGGAATATACGATGAAGACTGTGATCAGCGCGGCAACGAATGCCGAGAGTGGAATCGCCATCAGACCCCAGAATGAATAGGGCCACTGGACCGACATGGCGATCACCGCGCCCAGCCCCGCGCCTGATGCGACGCCGATGAGGAATGGGTCAGCCAGTGGGTTGCGGAATAATCCTTGATATGCCGCTCCGCTCCCGCCCAATGCCGCGCCAGTGAGCGCGATGAGGATCGTGCGCGGCAGGCGTATCTTCCATAAGATCGAACCGTTGATCTCTGTGCCGTTGCCGAGAATGGTTTGCCATAACTCGCGCGGTGAAATGAAAACAGAGCCAATGGCCAGGCTGAGGAGGATCGCGAGGCAAAGAAAGAGGAAGGAGGAAAGGAGAGGGCGCATGGATATCGTATCCACGGGAAGATGCAAACAGGTAGACACGCGCGCGTGTCTACCTGTTTATTTCTTACTTAAACAACTCGGGGTGCAATAGTTTCGCCAATTGTTCCAGCCCATCCACCAGGCGCGGGCCGGGGCGGCTGACCAGGTTATCGTCGAAAGTAAAAATTTGATTGTTCTTCACCGCATCGAGCGTTTCCCAGCCGGCGCGGGCGAGCACCGATTCGGGCGTTACGCCCCACATCGAATCGCCGAGGACGATCACCGAAGGGTTCGCGGCGACGATCTGTTCCAAACTCACTTGCGGGTAAGCGTCGGTGATGCCAGCCAGGGTTACGAGGTTGGCTCCGCCAGCGCGCTGAATGAGCAGGTCGCCGAAGGTGCCGAGACCGTACGAGTAGGGTTTCGCCGCGTCCGTTGCGTCGATCTCATAAAAGACCGTTGGGCGGGCAGAGATGGGCGCGATCTTTTCATCCACCGCGGCAACGCGCGCTTCGAGCGAGCCGATGAGTTCTGTCACGTCATGCCCAGACAGCTGACCGACAACATCAAGGTTCACATACATTTCTTCAAGCGTGACCGGGTTCTTCAGGTAAAACACGGTCAACCCCAAATCTTCAAGTTGCTTCACAAGTTCGGGCGTGTTGATCTCGGCGGCGAGCACCAGGTCGGGTTCGAGCGCCACGATCGCTTCCACATTGTATTCGCCGAACGATCCGCCAATGGATTCGATCGAGGCGGCTTCGGCGGGATAATCGGAAAATTCATCGCGTCCGACCACCTGTGAGCCTGCTCCAATGGCGAAGAGTATCTCCGTGTTGGAAGGGGCAAGCGAAACGATTCGCTGAGGGGTTGTTTCGAGCGTGATTTCGCGCCCAAGCCCATCGGTATAGCGTTTGGCTGGTATTTCGGTTGGCGCGGCAGTGGCAGGCGCTTCGGTGGCGGCGACTGTAGGCGCAACAGGCGCAACTGTCGGCGTGGTTTGCGGCGCGCACGCGGTCAACAGCGCGATGAGTAAAGTCAATAGTAAAGTCTTGCGTAACATGGTTTCTCCTAAGGGTGTGGTGCGACCGGCTTAAGCCGGTCTGACTTGATCGTACAAATTAAAATCCCCAGCCAAAGCCGGGGAGGTTGGGGAGGCGATGCGAGTCTAGCCGTCCTCCACCTCCTTTCCGCGAGGGTGTGGTAGAACCGACCAGTGCGGGCGACCTGACTTACTTAGTCTCCTAGCCGGCTAGTCTGATCGTCCTCCAGTCGCATATGTTCGACTGGGAGACTGGGAGACTATTTGACTATTTGACCAACATCACAGTTGCGCGACAGTGTTGGAATTTCACCAACTTCGCCGCTGAATGGTCGATAAAATTGTGGCGCGATTGTATGCCCGTTGGAAACGCCCGTCAAGTGTATAATGGGAAACATCATTCTGGCGGCGCTGTATCGTATTCGAAAACGAGGTAATCATGAATCCTGATTTCAAAGTATCCTCTGAGCAACGGCAGGCAGAGGTGCCCGTCACCATTTTTCGGGTGTCTGGCTGGCTGGATGCGCAGGGTGAAAGCCGCCTGCTGGAGGAAGCCCGGGACGCGTACGATGGCGGCGCGCGGTACCTGCTGATCGACATGAGCGAGCTCGATACACTCACCAGCGCCGGCATGCGCGCCTTGCAAAAGGTGTATCTGATCTTCACTCCCAAAGAGGACCATTTTCAAGTGGCGCATATGAAATTATGCAACGCGCCAGCCCAGATCTACAACGTGCTGGGCATCACAGGATTTTTACAGAATATTCCCATGTACGCAAGCATGGACGACGCGCTCGAGTCGTTCGGCAAAGACTAATGCTCGTCCATGAAAGGCTCTTCAGATCACTGAGGAGCCTTTTTTGTTGCGCTCTTTGCCGCCAAAGCGAGGCTTAATGCACCGCTCAGTGTCGCCATGCCGCTACGGTAGAGAATGCTTAAATTGAATTAATACTAACTACCCGACACTTTCCTTTTTTGGACGCTGACCGCGAAGCGCGCTGAAAACGCTGATAAAAACTTTTTTCGCCCGTTTTTTGAAAAATCCGCGTTTATCTGCTTCCCATTTTATAAAAATTGTCAGGTAGGTAGAATTAATAGAGAGAAAATCTTTGTAAACCCATTGCAAGTTTGCATGGTTTCGTCCAAGGCTACAATTAGGCTGTATGTAGGCTTATGCCAACTTATTTTTTTACTTATCTCCTTTTATTGATCGGTTCCACCGTCGTAACCTTTTCCGCTTCGTTGATCGCCCGAAAGAGGAACGCGCCCGGCTCGACCACGTTGAGGGCGTTGCTGGTTGTCATGTCGATGTGGTCCGCGACTGCCGCCGCGATATACATTCAGGATGGTTTCGCGGGAAAGGTCTTCTGGTTGAACGTGATGGTCGTTCCTGTTGCCATCGCGCCAATCCTGTTCATGACCTTCATCTTGAAATTCAGCGGAAGCCCGGTCTGGGTCACTCGCCGCGCATTGACCCTGCTCTATGCCTTTTCAATCGTATTCATCCTCCTGCAGTGGACTAACTCATACCATCATCTCGTCCTTTCTTCGGTGCAACTGGTTGAGCAAGACGGGTTCTCGGCGCTGAAAATTCAACGCGGCCCGGTCTATTTTGTAAACCTGGCGATTGCCTACGGCACGGTAACCATGGGCATTCTCACTCTTGTTCGCGAGGCGCTGCGCGCAAGTCATTTGTATCGAAATCAATACCGCCTGCTTCTACTCGGATGTATTGTTCCGCTGGCATTCAGCATATATAGCCAGTTAGACTATAACGCGCTCGGCAATCTGGATACATCCCCGATCAGCTTTGGCATCACAGGCGTCATTTTTGCCTTTACCACACTCCGCACCCACTTTATGGATCTGATCCCTGTGGCGCGCAGTCATCTGATCGAAAACATGGGCGACGGCGTATTAGTGCTCGATGCCCAAAACCGTATTGCGGATCTCAACCCAGCCATGGAAGTGTTACTGGCAGAACAACCACAGCAACTTCTAGGCAAATGCGCCTTCGAGACTTTCGGAGGCTGGGTGGAAAAAACAAGCGCAATTTTCGGCGATTTCGAGCTAAAAACCGAGGTACGTCTTCCATCCATGCCATCTCAAATTTTAGACTTGCGCATGACCCCGCTCTACGATAAGAATGACCTGATAAACGGCAGATTACTTGTCTTTCGAGACATTACCGAACGCAAAGAAGTTGAAAAAAGACTCCGCGACGCCAATTTCCGGCTGAAATCCCAACTCATCGAAATTGGAATCTTACAGAGCCAGTTGCGCGAACAGGCAGTGCGCGACTCGCTGACCGGGTTATTTAACCGCCGTTATCTCGAAGAAACGCTGGATAGGGAACTCGCCCGAGCCGCGCGCGAATCTTATCCTGTCTCCATCATCATGATCGATATCGATCACTTCAAGCAGATCAACGACACCTATGGGCACGAAGCAGGGGATATCATGTTAAAAGCGCTGGGAGGCATGCTGATGACCCACAGCCGACGCGGCGACTTTGCCTGCCGTTACGGCGGCGAAGAATTTCTCATCGTTATGCCCAATATGGCTCGCAGTATCGTGCAAGAACGCGCGGCAGCCTTGCGGCAGTCGCTCAAGGCGTTGATGGTGCGCTACGGCAATCATACACTGACCGCAACCTATTCGATGGGCATCGCCTCCTACCCCGCCAACGGCGATACGCGCGAATCGTTCTTACGCGCCGCAGACATGGCAATGTACGCCGCCAAGAACGCCGGGCGGGATGATATCCGCTCATTCGATGAGATCGAGGCATTGGTCAAGTAAACAAGTAGTTCATGGGGCAAATCTTACGAATTCCTAACTGCTGCGCGATTCTGAATGACATTGGAGTATGATGGGCATCGATGAACGCGCGTTCCATTCTCGTGGTGGAAGACGAAGCCAGCATTGCTGAGGTGATAAGCCTGTATCTCAAGCGCGCCGGATTTGCGGCGCAAGTCGCTTCCACCGGTAAACAAGCGATGGCTCTCTTCGAACGACAGCCCCCGGATTTCGTCATCCTCGACCTGATGCTTCCCGAAGTGGACGGTCTGGCGCTCACGCGCTGGATGCGAGACCGGTCCAATGTGCCGATCATCATGTTGACGGCGCGGCGCGAAGAAGCGGATCGCATCGCCGGGCTGGAGATGGGCGCCGACGATTATGTGGTCAAGCCGTTCAGCCCGCAGGAGCTGGTCAGCCGCGTGCGTGCAGTGCTGCGGCGTACCGGGCGGGAACAGTCCGAGATCGAGAATGAGCGTGAGCTGTCCTTTGATGGATTGAGCATCGACCCGCGCAGCCGGGTCGTCAAAGTGATGGGGGATGAAGTGGAGCTGACCGCCAGGGAGTTCGACATGCTGTATCTGCTGGCGCGGCATCCCAGACAGGTGTTCACACGCGAGCAGCTGCTCGACCGGGTCTGGGGCGGCGCGCAGTATATCGATCCCGGCACGGTGACGGTGCATGTGCGCCGTCTGCGCGAGAAGCTGGAGAGCGATCCGTCGAATCCCACGCGTCTGCTCACGGTGTGGGGGGTTGGCTACAAGTTCGAGCCATAGATCATG
>NZ_DBNHEF010000061.1:0-43375 GCF_057138825.1 Candidatus Defluviilinea gracilis | reverse complement strand
GGGGTCTGGTGTGCATGGCGCACAATTTACGAAAACTGGCGATCCAATGACCGCCAGTTTTTTTGTCTCTTGCTCCGTTTACGCCGTTTTCTCAACTTGTTCTTCCCCTTTTTAGACAACCCCAGGTCTAAACTTTACTTCTCAAACAACGACTTGTACTCCCCATATCCTTCCTCTTCCAATCTTTCGGCAGGGACAAACTTCAGCGAAGCCGAGTTCATGCAATACCGCAGACCTGTCGGCGCGGGACCGTCGTCGAACACGTGACCGAGGTGCGAATCGGCATGTTTCGAGCGGACCTCGGTGCGCGGCATGAACAACTTGAAGTCGCTGCGCTCAATAAGATTATCCGACACTAACGGGCGGGTAAAGGAGGGCCAGCCGCATCCCGAATCGTATTTATCCAGCGAACTGAACAGCGGCTCGCCGGAGACCACGTCCACATAAATCCCAGCCTGTTTGTTGTTCCAATAAGTGTTCGAAAACGGACGCTCCGTCGCCTCATGTTGGGTCACTTCATATTGAAGCGGGGACAATTGCTTGCGCAGTTCGGTATCTGAGGGTTTCGTAAAGTCTTTCATCGGACGATCTCCTTTTATCTTGTTCTACTCGATAGACGAGAAGTAGACGTTCACTTTTACCCGTGAATTCATTAAGCAAATCTTACAAATTCACTTTACACAAAAAAAACAAAGTTAGATTCTGTAACGAGGCATTTTACAGGTTAACAAGTAAACCGAGCATTACGACAATGACTCACAGACCCCGAAGGGGTCAAATGATTCTAGTTGAGGATGTATCACATTCAACCCCGAAGGGGTGTCAGAGGCGGCAAATTTATGTCATCTGTCGCCACGGCGCCACGCGACGCCTTCGGGATTTGGAGACCCTTTTGCCGTTTTTAGAATTCTGCCATCCCTTCGGGATTGGCTTTATGGCAACAATCCATATCGCGCTAATTGCTAGATGCAAAGGTTAGTTACAAAGCATTCAGTGCTTGTCTCATTTCTCGCGCCGTCCAAAACCGCCGACTTGGTTTCGGCTGAACCGCTTTCATCACAATCGCTTCCATTCCTTTTGAAACGGCGGAGTTCAGTGACCGCACGCGATAATTTTGAAACGTGAAAGGTTTTTCCTTACGAGGGTCTCTTTTTGTCAACAGATGATGTAATGTCGCGCCGAGCGCGTACACGTCACTGCGCGGGGTGACGATGCCGCGATATTGTTCGGGCGGAGAATATCCCTTTGTGCCGATGGGAAATCCTTTTTTGAAGTGGTCGAATTCCTTTTTGTCTTCCTCAAAGAAACGCGGCGGAAATATGCGGGCATGTTCAAAGTCAACGAGAGAGACGCGGCTCGCTGAATTGACCATAATGTTGTTCGGCTTCAAGTCACGAAAAACCATCGGGTGAACGGGATGAGTATGTAGAATCTCCAACGCGCCGCAGATTTGGATCGCCCAATGGACAACAACTTTCTCTTTCAAAAATCCTTTGCAGCTATCGAGAATCTCTTCAAGGTTTGACCCTCGCACCAACTCACGCACAAGATAGGAATGGGTATCGGTGGCAAAGTAATCGAAGACGCGTGGAATGGACGGATGGATCAACGTCGCGCGTAAATCTGCCTGCCGCTCGCAGTCAACGATCATTTGCATGGGCATCTGTTTGATGGCGACATAACAAGGCGTGTTGACCGCTTTCGTGTCCCGCGCTTGGTACACCGTGCCAAAATCTCCCGCGCCTAATATTTTTATAATCTCATAGCGCTTGTGGAGGATGGTTGCTTTTTTGAGCGTTGAGGTCATTTGGAAATCATCCGAGGAACACTGACTTTTCCCTCTCCGTCAAATTACGATCAAAAGATAATCGAAATCAACCCAGCAAACACAAAAAGCCAGACACTGACCGGAATAATGTAAGGCAACCGCTCAAAAATGTTTTCCGCTTCTGAAGACCAAAATCTATTCCGTTCTTCTAGATCCATGACGCCCGCCGACTCGCTGTAGGTGCGACTGCCTCTATGTCTTCCTGAAAAGCTGACATAGCCGTAGACAGCCAGTAACAAACTCGTCCAAAAGAGTCCCTCACTGAATTGGGCGCTTGAACTCCAGCCTAAAATTTGCCAGCCAACAACCGAAAGGATTATCCCTACAACCACAGCAGAGACAAACGCTCTTAACAAAATAATAATTTTCCCGCCTTTTTGAAAATTCATACGGCTTTGCAAAGGAGGAGAAGAGTTAGTTGTCTGGCTTATTTGTACAGGAGATATTCTTTTTGGCGTCTCTGGGTATCCCCAACTCATTGGAGGCGAATTCTTCATCAGTTCGCGGTTTCTCTGTAACTGCAAATGAGACTGAATGATCTCATGAACGACTCCAACCGCGCCAAAAAGCGCAAAAGTTACGGCACCAACGTAGCCGCCTACTTTGGCGCCGTACCCCATGATTGGGGTTACTGCAAGCCGATGACTTGCTCTGATCCTGTAAAAATCACTTTGGTCATAAACTTCAACATATCCATAAACAAAAACAACAACGAAAAGCCCAATAAGGACTCCAGGGATTACGCCAAGGAATAAATTAATGTTGGTTTCATTCAACCTATTGTAGACCCTTGTCGCAAACGAACTAAGGGAGACTCCTAATAGCGCAGAAATGAAAAAACTAATGAGAGTCGCTTGGTGGGATGTAAATACATCTGGAACTAGAAAACTGGCAATTATTCCAAACACAGCCCCAAGGATAGAGCCTAGGAAATATCCGACAATGCAACCGACAATGATGACCCCAACAACCTTCAAGATGTTTCCAATCAATGTCATTTTTATCCTTAGTGCGTATTGAAGAATGGCTTCATTGATTCAAGTATAACCTCGAAAAACTTACGCAAACACAGACTTCTCCCTCTCCGTCAAATTGACCACGATCGCGCTACTCGCCTTCACCAAATTCTGCGGCGTGATCATGATCTCCTCGCCCCATTGACCCGCACCCGTGCCAAGGATGGGTTCGTCGAGCAGAGTCGCTTCAAGGAAGGAGCGGAATCCGCTGGGTTGCCAGCCGAACGCGGGAATCGAACCGATCACGTAACCCGTCGTCTCTTTCACCGCGTCAGGCTCAGCCATCCGAATATTGCGCGAGCCGATAGCCTTCTTCAAATTTCCAGAGATCGCGTTCTGGTCGCCGCCGAGCATCACCAACACGCGCTCACCCGTGTCCACTTGAAAGATCAGCGTCTTCACCGCCTGCCGTTCCGAGAACCCAAGCGTCCGCGCTACGTTCACCGCGCCCTTTTCAGTTTCAGGCGAAAAACTGCGCGCTTCGTATGGGATGTTTCGTTCATCGAGATAGATGTGTGGTGGAAGTTTCATAAAATCGGGTCTCTCGTAATTAACGGAAAAGTGCCTCACCACGAAGGACACAAAGTACACAAAGGAGAAAAGAGTTAGATTACTTGTGTTTTCCTTCGTGACCGTCGTGTCCTTTGTGTTTGAAAAAAAGAATTCTCGGGACGGTTTACCTCAAAATAAATCCACTGCTAAACGGATCATTCGGATCGATCCACAACTCGTTCCTACCAACGATATGCGCTTCACCTCGGACCTCGGGGATGATCGCGGCATGGGGACCGAACGTCGCCTCTTCGACGACCCTGCCCGTGAATTTGCTTCCAATGATACTCTCGATCACAATGGACTCGTTCAACTGAATCTCGCCGCGCGCGTGATGGATGGCGAGTCGCCCGCTGACGCCTGTGCCTGTGGGACTACGATCCACCTCCCCATCGGCGAAGATGCACACGTTGCGGCTGTGTGACGCGGGGTCTTGCGGTTCATCCACAAAGATCGTGCCGTACAAAAATCCCAAATCCTTTTCAAACGGATGCGCGATCTGCTTCGTTTGCATCACCGCGCGTTTGATCGCCATCCCCTTTTCGATCAACGGACGATAATCTTGCGGAGAGCAAGTCACACCGACATCTTTCGCGTTGACGTACGCATAGAACGCGCCGCCAAACGCAAGGTCATAGCGGACTTTTCCCAACTCTGGCACATCAACCACCGCGTCGAGTTCCGAAACAAAAGACGGCACGTTCAGAAACGAAACGTTTTTCACGTGACTATTTTCGATATGAGCAAAGGCAGTGATTCGACCTGCTGGGCTGTCAATCTTGATTTCGGTGATCGGCGAGACCATGGGCATCATCCCCGTTTCCAGCACGACGGTTGCGATGCCGATGATTCCATGTCCGCACATGGTGCTGAATCCCTCGTTGTGGATGAACAGGATTCCAAAGTTCGCGCCTTGCGTGACGGGAGGCGTGAGGATACATCCGTACATGTCCGCGTGACCGCGCGGCTCCCACATCAACGCAGTGCGGAGGTGGTCATAATTCTCTTTGGCATATCGCCGCTTTTCGAGGATGGTGTCCCCTTTCAATTCAGGGAATCCATCCACGATCACGCGGAAGGGTTCTCCGCCCGTGTGCGCGTCAATCGCGGTGATTTTGAGCCAATCGGAGGGAGGAACGAATTTTAGGGCGGGGTTGAAGCTGAGCATAGATTCCTCGCTAAAAGTATATCCGGTGGTTGAGTAGCCCGAGGCCATAGCCGAGGGCGTATCGAAACCACCAGGCGCCAAAGCAATTCTCGTTACAAAATTATGTATGCCTACCTGTGGTTTCGATACGGGGCGGAACTGCACCGCCCCTACTCAACCACCGGGTTTGATTGAAATAGTATTTCCTTCAATCTCAACCTCATCACCCGTCTTCAACCGCGCAAAATCTTCGGGTGAAACAGCCACCAGCGGAATTGGACTCGCGTACATCTCGTCCGCTACCACAGAGGCGAGCGCGAAGAAAAAATCGGTGGCGGTGGTGATGATGCCCGCTGGCGCGGTCCCAGCGCGAATCGACTCCAGCAAAACTGCTGTCGTGGTTGATGATCCGCGCGTGAACGGGATGGCAAGAATTTTACCTTTCGCAATCTCACCCGAAAGCGGATGCCTGCGGTCAATGATCTCGCCCGTCTTCCAATCGTAGCCACCCCAAAACGAAAGCGGCTCACTGCTGACGAGTGCGATTCCCTTTGCCGAGCCTGCGATGAACGGTTTGCCTGAAATCGTCAACTTGTCCATAAGGATTCATCCCGAACGATTTTGCCTTCGCTGGCAGAGTCCACGCAGTCTTTCAAACTTCCAAACGCGATTTTTCTGCCGAGCAAGCCCGGCGTGTAATACGCGAACTTCGCCGAGTTGGTCATCAGGCGTTTGATGTCTGGCGGAAGCATCGGCGTGGTGAGGATGCACGTATCCACAGTCAATTGCGCGCCGAAGGATTGAAGCGAATCCAGATAGCCCGCTTGCTGTGCGAGTTGAGTCATGGCGCGGCTGGAGGTGACCAAAAATTTCACGCGCGGATGTTTTTGTTTCCCAGCGATCAACGGCGCGAGGTGTCTAAATTCTGCCAGTGAAAAATGTGGACTTCCCAGCACGACCATGTCCAACTCGTCGCTGTCGGTGTGCGTAAGTTCGGCGCGCGCGTTGCGCAACAGATCCATCGTCACATCAATCGTTTCATGTGGAGATTTATTTTGAAACGCCGACTCCAACGTCGGCGCTTCGGGCGTGACGCCGACGACATGGAACAACGCCACTCCGCCCGACGACGCAGACGCGGCGCCTAACGCTTTGAGTTGATCCTCCGCAGGCGAAACAGCCAGCCCGTGGATGACCGGGATTCGATCCCGCGCAATCTTGCCGATGAAATGTCCAAGCACTGGATAAAAATCATCGCTGTGTTGAAGCGCGGCGGGAACGTCTCGCAATTGCAACAACAATTCGCCCGCGCGATTTTCCGTGAGATGCAAGCCAATCGCGGGCGCGCGACCCGTGATGGCGCAACAGATGTCAAACAGGTCGGGATAGCGTTCTGTTCTTGCTCCGATCACAGAGTTTGCAAACACGATCGCATTCGACTCGCCCCACGCAATTTGCTGACCAAACTTCGGCTTGGATTCCTCTGTCTGATACGGAGCGCACGTCCACGTGGGAGTCGTGCCCATGCTTCGATACGCTTCCATCTGACGTTGAGCCTGCCTCGCCCACTCCGGCGGGACCGCCCACTCCTGCCAGTGATGCTCGTCGAGTCCGCTCACGTTGAGGCTGGTCGGCACGGCCACTTTCGCGCCGAGGCTCGCCAGCCGTTCGGCAAACTCCAATCCCGCGTCGCCGATGTACACCGTGCTGTCAATGTGCGCGCCGGTGATGTCGAGCAATTCTTTCGCGCCAGACACCTCCGCCATGCGGACGATGATATTCATCGCCATCTTCGCGGCGGCTCCTCCATCTCCGCGCAACATGGCGCGGTCTTTGTCCGTCAATGCGAGAGTCATGTTATCAACGACCTATCATCTTTTCGATTCGACGGTCGGGAATAAACCAGTGCATGGCGACAGCCGCATACAACCCCAATGAGATCAACGGATTGAAAAACGCAACGATGATCGCGACCGTGTATCCAACCAACGAAACGATGCCTTTGAAATCGTTGCCGATCGCGGAGGCAAGACTCGATTCTTTTCCATGATGCGAGATCATCTCATGGACGAGTATGTAATATGCGAATCCCGCCATCCACAACACGAATCCATACGTTGCCATCGGCAGTGTCGCAAAACTCGTTTCGCCGCTCCATGCGGTTGCGAACGGAATCAACGACAGCCAAAATAGGAGGTGCATGTTCGCCCACAGGATTCGTCCGTTCACCTGTTTGCCCATCTGCCACAGATGATGATGGTTATTCCAGTAAATGCCGACGTAGATGAAACTCAATACGTAACTGAGAAACACGGGAGCCAATTCGCTCAACGCGGCAAACGTCGGTTCGTGTGGAACTTTCAATTCCAACACCATGATGGTGATGATGATGGCGATCACGCCATCGCTGAAGGCTTCCAGTCTGTTTTTGTTCATGCGGGGAGGATAACAGAGGGAGCCGATTCGAGGCAAGAGAGAAATCGAATATCTTTCTTGACACGCTCCCTCCACAGGGCTACAATTTCTTTGTAAGAAATCCACAACGTAGTGACGACTTCAGTCGTCAAATAACGACTGACGCACAGCGCGCTTCGCAGAGTCGTTACTACGATAATTCCAACAAGGAGACGATCATGGCATTCGAACTTCCAAAACTGGCATACGCCTACGACGCGCTCGAACCTCACATCGACGCGCGCACAATGGAGATCCATCACACGAAACATCATCAGGCTTACATCACCAACCTGAACGGCGCGGTGGAGAAGACCCCCGAACTCGCGGGCAAATCGCTCGTGGCGATGTTGAGCGACCTGAACGCCATCCCCGAATCGGTGCGCGGAGTTGTCCGCAACCACGGCGGTGGGACGTTCAATCACAATTTGTTCTGGGAAGTGATGGGACCGAACGCCGGCGGAGCGCCGAAGGGCGAGTTGGCAAAAGCGGTCGAATCAGCCTTCGGGTCGTTCGACGCGTTCAAAGAGGAGTTCGCCAAATCCGCCGCCACGCGCTTCGGATCAGGCTGGGCATGGCTCGTCAAAAAAGGGAGCGGACTCGCGGTGGTCTCGACGGCGAATCAGGATAATCCGCTGTCCGACGGCGCGACGCCCATCCTCGGCATTGACGTGTGGGAACACGCGTATTATTTGAACTATCAAAGCCGCCGCGCCGATTACGTCGCTGCGTGGTGGAACGTGGTCAACTGGGATGCCGTCGCCGCGAAGTTTGCCGCGAAGTAAGCGCGTTACCCTGCGGTCTTAGCCGCAGAGTCCACAGAGCGCTCAGAGTTTTTTCTCAAAATCTCGGTGTTCTCTGTGGCGAAAACAACTTTAGCAGGACTTACGCAGTTGGCGGGCAGTTGTACTGCCGCCGCCGCAGTGCAACTACGGCGCAACAGGTTCAGTGGCAAAAACAACTTTAGGAAGAAATCGAATTTCAATCTTGCAGAGTACGCGAAGGCAGATATAATCAGACAACTTCGAAAATAACTTCTCAAAGGAGACGTTTCTACATGACCCATATCATCACCAGTTTGTGCGTTCGAGACCGCGGTTGTATCGACGTTTGCCCCGTCGAGTGCATGTTGCCGGGCTTCCCGCTCGACAAATGGCCCTGGATCTACATCGACCCCGACACTTGCATTGACTGCGGCGCGTGCGTGCCTGAATGCCCGTATCTTGCGATCTTCCCCGAAGACGAAGTGCCGACCGCCTACACCGCGAAAGGCGGCGAATACATCAGCGCCGTCGGACTCACCGGTCTCTTCGAAGGGACGAACCATCACGGCAAGCCCATCCTGCTCGAGACCGCCCGCCAACTTGAGGCTGGCGAAGTCCTCGACTTTACGCCGGACATCAAACCGCATTACGATTTCTTCAAAGACGGTCCCGGTTACGGCGTGAAAGATCAAGACGACGGAAGATAATAAATTAAGAGCCGCGTAAAAACGTGGCTCTTTTTATTAGTCACAGTGCAATCAACCAGGCATCTCTTTTCAAACACAAAGGACACAACGGTCACAAAGGAAAAAGCCGATCAAATCAAAGGCGCTTTTCCTTCCTTCGTGTCCTTGGTGTCCTTCGTGTTAAGGTTCTTTCGCTTTAGTTATTGGGGGCTTTCAACTTCAACACCGCTTCCGCTTCACCTTCGATGATGCGCCCTGTCTCTACAAACCCCAAACTTGCGTACAACTTTCGCGCAACGTCGTTCTCTGGCTCATAGCTAATGCTCACTTCTTTGACGCGTTCATCGGCGCGAAAAATTTCGAGCATCTTTTCCATCCCAAACCGCCCATAGCCCTTGCCCTGAAATTTTTCATCCACCATCAAGCGTTGGATGTAAGCCTGTTGCGACGGATGCGAAAAATTAAATCCATACATCAAAAAGCCGACGGGCGTATCGCCATCGTAAATTCCATACGCGAACAGATCCCAATGTCCCTCGAACTCATCGCCGAACTGCGCCTGGGCAATCGAATACAAATTCGACGCGACAAAATTTTTCTGATCGTCGCGCACTTTCAGATCGATCAACGTTTGCCAGTTCTCTTTTGTTACAGGACGAATTTCAGGCATCCCTCAAAATCCCTTTTACGGATTCAAGAACCGCTTCTTTCTTGACCTGAGCCTGCTCGCCCGTCGTCAGGTTTTTGACCACCACCAAGCCTTTCTCCGCTTCGTCGGGACCCAGCACCAGCGCGACCTTCATCTTCATCTTGTCGGCGAATTTAAATTGCTTCTGTAGTTTTGTTGGCTCAGGATAAACCATCGCATTGAGTCCCGCAGTGCGCAACTCCGCCGCAAGCGCGAAGGATTGAGGCAAGAGAGTTGCATCGAACACAGTGACCAATACCTGCGCAGGGCTTGGCTGAAACTCAGGGATGAGTCCCGCCTCTTGCAGGATGATCCCCGCCACCACATCGCCCATCGCAAAGCCAACGCCTGAAAGCGGTTGCCCGCCGACATCTGCCAGCAAATTATCGTAGCGACCTCCGCCGAAGATGGCGCGTTTGACCGATCCGCTGGTGTCGAAGGCTTCGAAGACCGTGCCTGTGTAATACAACAGTCCGCGCATGATGTTTGGATCGAACCTCACGTAGTCTTTCACACCCAACGCTTCGAGCGCGGCGAACGCGCGAGTGAGTTCTTCGCTTTGCTTCCATAAGTCGAAATTACCGAGCAAACTTTTCAAGCCGTCGAGTTGATTCTGATTCAGTCCGATCTCAAGCGCGTACGCGTCCCATTTCGCGGATTCCATTTTGGCGCGGCGGTCAACGAGATTCGACACGTCCACGCGCTTGTCGGCTGGGATGTCGAGCGCGTCGAACTGCGAATCCATCAGACGCCGATTATTCACACTAATTTGAGTCAGGCTGGGGCTGAGTCCGACCGAGCGCAGGAACGTCGCCCCCACCGCGATGAGTTCCGCATCCGCTTCGGGCGAGTCCGCGCCGAGCATGTCAATATTCCACTGGAAGAATTCGCGCGAGCGTCCGCGCTGAGGCGACTCGTATCTCCAAAACGGACCGAACGACCACCAGCGGACGGGGAAATTCAACTCGCCCTGTTTCGCCGCGATCATGCGCGCCAGCGACGGCGTGAGTTCGGGGCGCAGGGCAACTTGCTCGCCGCCGCGATCTTCGAACGTGAACGATTGCTTCTTCACGAGTTCCTCGCCCGATTTCGCGGCGTACAACTCAAGCGGCTCGATGAACGGACCGTCCCACTCTTGATAACCGAACATCTCAGACGCCGCGCGAACTTTTGCATAGATGAAGTTGCGCGCGAACATCTGCTCGGGGTAAAACTCGCGTGTGCCTTTGACAGAATTTATTTTGCTCGCCATAATGACTCCAGTGCGGAGATTTTATCATGGCATCGAAAGACTTCCCGCTGTTCACAATGCAGGAGTGGCGATACATGTGGGCAAAAACCTCTTTGCCACAGAGAACACAGAGACCGCAGAGAAAAATCTCAAATCCTCTGTGATCTCTGTGGCTTTACGCACCCAAATAGCCACTACCCACAATGCCCCTGCCTGCACTCCCCTGGGCACGATGATCCACCGCCCCCACCTCCACCCGTCCCTCCCCAGCTACAGTAGCCACCACTCCCACACGTATAGCTCCCGCCAAATCCCGCCGCGTTGCAAGTCGCCTCATTTGTATAGTCCGAGCAGTACTCGATAGCCAGCGTCACCCCGCTACAACTCTGAGTGCAACATCCAGGTTGACTAGGTTGACACGCACCCCCGCAAACCGTTATCGGTTGTGCGCCCGTGATCGTCCCGCCTCCACAGCTCTGCGCCCCTACACTGCCTGGCAACACCAACAGAGTTGTGAGCAATATCCCTGCCGAGAGTAACAGGTTAAGGTGCTTCATGGTCTACCCCCCGCCTTATCTATGCTCCACCAGCTCGCTCCCACCCCGCTCTGGATATACTCACTCATCCCCGCAAACCGCTCCATCCCTGTGTACTCCGCTTTTTGCGGGTGGGTCAAGTCCCAGAGAGCGTTCAGGAGTACGCCCTGATACCACTTGGCGAGCGACTCGCCCGTCTCTCTCTGCACGATATCCTCCCGCACATACAGCCAGATGGTTAGGTCGTGCTTGGCGCCCGACGCCGTCGGTGCATACTCCACCCCCCAGCTCTGAAAAGGCTCACGCTCTCCCTGATAATAGGTCAAGCCAAGCGGTTGTTTGGTAGGAGTCAAAACTATTTTGATCTTGCGCACGCTCACGCTCCCCTGCTGTGCCGTCGTGGGTGCATAATAGGTGACGCCTCTGGCATCATACAAGTTGATCGTATTGAGTTCGTCCCTGATCTTGTCCCTATCTACCGTCCCCACCGCTAGGAGGCTCGAGTCAGACACGACCTCGATATCAGGAGTCACGATGTCAGTCGCCAGGTCACCGAGATATTTTCTCCCCACCACCGACCCTGCAATCACCAATAACAATAAAACAATCCATCCATATCTCTTCACCCCCTCATTGTGCAAAAAATCTCGCCCACAGTCAACTTAATCTTACTTTCTCGTAAACAAAGACCATGTGTAATCCGTAAAAGCATCATTATATTTGGCAAAAAGATCTCGATCCAATATCGTGTTACCTGGACGATAACTCGCCCCTACTCTGGCAAAGAACTTTTGCAACCACTGATTGGGACCAAAGTCGCCTGCGTCGCTAAATCCGTCGGTCATTGCCGCCAAAATCTCCAACTGATCAAACAAGTCCCCACTTACATACTCTGCCCTACCTGTAATCATCGAGCCTTCGTAATCAAAACGCACATGGACCAAGGCGCCTTGCGCGTCAACAAACCATCCACTCCGCTCTCGAGAGTCGCCGATAAGAAATAGTACCCTCTCGGGTAGATCGGTCAATACCACTCCATTGACTGCCTGACCCAGATTGACCTCCGCGCGATGGCTCCGATAAAACGGCTGGGACAAGTCCACCTCTACCAGCTCCGACTCGGTCAGGAGCGAGGGCGAGTAGCTCGACCCGTTGGCTCTGTTAGGCAACCTGATTTTGATTTTGTAGTCATGCTCTACGATATAGTCCCATATCTGGCTCTCCGCTATCCCCCTCTGGTGAGCAATCGCCCGCAAAAACTGTCCATACACCGAGTTGGGTCCATTCTCCTCTCGAAAATAGGTTGCCAGATCAGTCCCAGGCGACACTGGCATATCAAGCACAATGCCTCCCGATCCTGGGTATGCCGTGGTCGGATACCATAGTCCCCGCACCCAACGTAGCTCGCCGTCGATCATCACCTCCATCCCGTCAATGCGCTGTCCCTCAACAGAAGGATCGTCATGGATGAGCATCCGCACCTGCTGTCCCTGCCATTCGCGCGTTTCGATGGTGTAGAACTCAGAACCAAAGCTCTCGTGATCAGAGGCGTCGTAGTCGAGGTCTGCGAGGAGGTCCGCCACCTCAGCGGTATTTGCTTGTTCGTCTTCTGTGGGGGCAGGGATTGGCGCGGGCGTTTCAGTTGAAATTGAAATTGCCGCGCGCGTCGAAGTGGGGACAGCCGTCACTGTCGCTTGCGCTGTCGGCGCGGCGCAGGAGGCTAAAAGAATCGTTGCAAGAAAAGCGAAGACCGTCCACGAATACACACGAATAAACGAATTGACGCCTCGACATTCGAGAATTCGTGGTCTTATTCGTGGACGGTTTACCATCGAGTCAAAATTATGCAAGGTGAGTTTTCTAATCATGGCAATTCCAACAGGGCTTCAAAATTCAGCGGTTGAATTTTAGTTTGTTTGTTGGTATAATTTTTTGTACCAGTTCGTACCGCAAGATTTATCTTGCGCTTCACTTGCTTTTACACTGCGCATCCGCAAAGTGAACTTTGCGGTACGAGGACCACATCAGGAGAATCAATGGAAATCAATTACCAAGAAACATCAAAAGACCTGCTCACCCGCATTGACATTCACGAAACATACGGCTCCGCCAACATTGACGTGTGGACGAACGAATTGCTCCAGCCTCAGGCGGGCATGAACATTCTCGATGTCGGCTGTGGCGCGGGCAAACTGTCTTTTCTCTTCGACGATTATACTCAACGCGGCGCGAAAATCACGGGCGGCGATTTCTCGGAAGAACTGCTCGACAAAGCCCGCGCGAAAAACAAGGAGCGCGGCTCGAACATTGACTTCGTCTTTTTGGATTTCAACAAGCCCTTCAACTTTGCGGACAACACCTTCGACCTCTGCACCAGCGCGTTTGCGATTTATTACGCTTCTGACCTCGACTTTACATTTGGTGAGGCTCATCGGGTGCTGACTTCTGGCGGACGGCTTTTCGTCTCGGGTCCACTGCCTGAGAACAAGCAGATGTTCTACGACATCATCAAAGAAGCGACGAATGCGACCATCCCGCCGATGCCTGGGTCGAGTCGCTTCAAAGGCGACATCTTCAACACCATTGACCGCATCTTCGCCAAGACCGAACTGCACAAGTTCGAGAATCATCTCACCTTCCCCAGCGTCCCACCGTTCATCGAATACGTCCGCGCCTCGTTGAGCGAAGACCGCAAGTTGTGGACTTCGATGTTTAACGGTCACGACGAATACGAAGCGCTCATCGGCAAGATCACCAATGTGGCTACGCGCTGGTTTGAACGCGACGGCAAGTTAGTGATGACGAAGGTTGTGGGCGGAATTTTGGCGACAAAGTAATAGTATCCGCAGATTACGCAGATTGAACAGATTTTTTTCTGCGTAATCTGCCAAATCTGCGGATTGCATTTCATGAACTTCTCTGGCAAACGAGTCCTCTTCCTCGGCGCGCATCCCGATGACATTGAGTTGGGATGCGGCGCGTTACTTCATAACATCGCGGACAAGACCGATGTTCTCTGCGTCACGCTATCGGACAACCAAAAGAATCCCGATCTGCAAAACGTGAAGAGCGAACATCACGAAGCGATGGCAGTGTTGGGTATTTCAAAAGAAAAAATTATTCTGGGACCATTCACCACGCGCGTCTTCCCCGATTCGCGGCAGGAAATTCTCGAATACTTTCTCAAACTCCGCAAGGACTTCAAGCCTGATCTTATCTTCACCCACTCCAAGCAGGATGTGCATCAAGATCACAACACGATGACCGATGAGGCGCTACGCGCGTTTCGCGGCATCACCGTGCTGGGATTCGACGTTGTCCGTTCCTCGTACGGATTCTTCCCCCACTTCCTCGTCGAAGTCACCGAGGAGGATGTGAACAAGAAGATCGAAGCGCTATCCAAATACGAGACGTATCGCGACCGCTACTACTTCAACAGCGAATTGACCCGCTCCATCATGGTTCGTCACGGCGCGCTGGCGGAGCGTCCCTTTGCGGAGGGGTTTGATATTTTGAGGATTGTGGGGACGTTTGAGGGGTGAGGAAGTAAAGAGAATTGGGAGAATTAGAGAATTGACGGTGGTCGAGTAGCCCCGAATGGTTTTGAGGGGCGTATCGAGACTGGAGACTGCGATGGAATTCAAAATTTTTGGTAAACAAAAAGCGGAAGGACAACCAAGCCTTCCGCTTTTACTTTCCACTTTCTACTTTTGCCTTACTCCTTCGGTATCCCGATGAAAACAACCCCATCCCGCACTTGCACAGGATACGCGGGGATATCGTCCACGGCGGGAAGTTGAACCACCTTGCCAGTCCGCACGTCGAACTCGGCGCCGTGGCGCGGACAGATCACATTGAATCCCTCCAGGTCGCCCTCCCCTAGCGGACCGCCGTCGTGCGAGCAGATGTCGGCAATGGCAAAGAATTGACCCGCAATGTTGAAGATCACCAGCGAGTTGCCTTCGATCTCGATAAACAATCGCTCTCCGTTCGGCAATTCGCTGGCGGGGATGATTTCATAGTATTCGATTTTTGATTCGTCTAAGGTTGTGTAGTTGAACATTCGATGATGTATACAGGTAAACAAGTAGACACGTGGGTGCGTGTTTCCCTGTTTACCTGTGTACGTGTCTCCTTGTCTGTGTTTTTATTCCACCAATTCATCACTCGCTTCGCCGAGACCATACACCCCCGCCTTCAAAACTTTCAGCGACAGCAACGCGCATTTCAAGCGAACAGGTCCCAATTCGATGCCGAGCATATCGAGGATGTCCTGTTTGCTCATCAGTTTTATGTCTTCAAGCGGCTTGCCAATGATCGACTCGATCAGCAGATCGGCGGAGGCTTGCGAGATAGCGCATCCATGCCCATCGAAGCGCGCGTCCTTGACCGTTCCATCCGCGGCGGCTTGAAGCGTGATCTCGATATGGTCGCCGCACAGCGGATTGTTGTCCGCAAATTGAATATCGTGCGGGTCGAGGCGCCCGCGGTAGGCGGGGTTCTTGTAGTGTTCGATGATGACTTCGCGATAGAGGTCGTCCATAGGTAGTCTCGTAGTCCAATAGCCAGGTAGTTTCGTAGTCGGTCAGCGAAAAGTCAAAACAATCAGACTATTCGACTAACGAACTATGCGACTAACCAAACAATTCCTTCACCTTATAAAGTCCGTTTACCAGAAAATCAACTTCTTCTTTTGTGTTGTACAAATAGAACGAAGCGCGGCTGGTGGCAGGGATTCCAAATTTCTCGTGCAACGGTTGGGCGCAGTGATGTCCCGCGCGGATGGCGATCCCGTCGCGGTCTAGGATCTGCGCCACGTCGTGAGGGTGGACGCCGTCAAAGGTGAACGCGGCGACGCCGCCTTTTTTATCTGCCGAGGGACCGAACAACTTCACGCCGGGGATCTCTTCCAAGCGTTCGAGCGCGTATTCGGTGATCGCGTGTTCGTGGGCGGCGATATTGTCCATACCGACTTTGGTCAGGTAATCCACCGCCGCGCCGAAACCGACCGCCTCCGCGATGGCGGGAGTGCCCGCCTCGAATTTGTGCGGAAGTGTGTTCGGTCGAAACGAACGGAGTTTCACTTCTTTGATCATATCGCCGCCGCCCAGGAACGGAGGCATGGATTCGAGCAATTCAGTCTTGCCATACAACGCGCCGATACCGGTTGGTCCGCACATTTTGTGGGCAGAGAAAGCGAGGAAATCCGCGTCGAGGGACTGCACATCCACTGTGAGATGCGGGACAGATTGCGCCGCGTCCACGATGGTGATCGCGCCAACTTCATGCGCCATGCGGATGAGGTCGGCGGCGGGGTTGATCGTTCCCAGCACGTTGGACATGTGGGTAAAGGCGACCAGTTTCGGGGTCCGCGAAAGAAGCGTTTTGTACGAGTCCAGATCCAGCAAGCCGTCTTCGGTTACAGAAATGAAATCCAATTCGATGCCGCGTTCGGCTTGCAACATCTGCCACGGCACGAGGTTCGAGTGATGCTCCATCTCGGTGAGGATAACGAGGTCGCCCGCCTTGAGATTCGCGCGCGCCCACGTGTACGCCACGAGGTTGATGGACTCAGTCGTGTTGCGCGTGTAAATGATCTGCTTTGACGATGGCGCATTGATGAACCTGGCGATCTTCTCGCGCGCCTCTTCGTACATCGTCGTCGCTTCTTCGGCAAGCGTATGCACGCCGCGATGGATGTTCGCGTTCGAGCGGCGATAATAGTCATTCATCGCTTCGATCACCGCCGTTGGCTTTTGCGAGGTGGCGGTCGAATCCAAATACACCAGCGGGACACTGTCATGCGTCTTACGCTGGAGGATGGGAAAATCTTTGCGGATTTCGTTGGGGTCGAGAGGCATGGTAAGCAAGTACACACGTAAACAGGTAAACAAGTAAACATGTGTGCGTGTCTATTTGTCTACGTATATACGTGAATTCCTAATAATCTGGAATAAATTTTTCTTCGCGCTTCGCCGATTTCTTGCCCGGCACCGGTCGCATGTGTTCGGAGGTCAGCGGATACCACAGGATGCGGTCGGGAACCATCCAGCCGTCGGTGAGATACACGTTGGAGCGGAACTGCACCGCGACGAGTTTGTTGTCCACCTGCACCACAACGCCCTGGATCCAGCCGCGAATTCGCTCGCGATTCTTTTCGTGGTCGCAAAACACTTCCACCTTATCGCCCACTTGAAAGTTATGCGCCAAACCGGGCGGCTTCATATAATTGTATTGAGGCAAGCGCAGTCCCTTCGACAATCGCCGTCCGTCACGCGATAAGATGTCTGGAGATGCAACCTTGTTCACCACGCGCACTTTCGTAGAGGTTGACGCCTTCGGTTTCGCAGACAAGTTTTTCGCGCGAGACAAAACAATCGATTTTGGCTTAATAATCGCCACTGTCGCTTTTTTCTCAGCAACCGCCTTCTTCTTTAACTTTGGCTGGGTTTTCGATCTTGCAACTGTTTTTGTTTTCAACTTTGTCATGGTTTTCTGGTTTCCTTATGCCATTTTATCCGCTATATACTGCTGAAACCGCTCCCGCACGCCTTCGAACGGGATGCGCTGGAAGATCGGGTCGAAGAATCCCTCGACGACAATTTTCTCCGCTTCGTTTTGCGGGATGCCGCGCGACTTCAAATAGAATAACGGCTCGGCTTCCAGCTTGCCAACGGTCGCGCCGTGCGTACAGCGCACATCGTCGGCGAGAATTTCCAAGCCGGGGATCGAGTCGGCGCGCGCCCCTTCGCTCAACACGAGATTGCGATTCGCTTGATAGCCGTCGGTCTTTTGCGCGCCGGGCGCCACGTAGATCATGCCCTGCCACACCGAGCGGCTCTTGCCTTTGAGCGCGCCCTTGAACAGCAGGTCGCTGGTGGTGTGCGGCGCGAAATGATTCTGTTGCGTGTCGTGATCGAGATGCTGGTTGCCATCGGTAAAATAAAAACCCGACATGCGTCCCTGCGCGCCTTCGCCAGCCAGATCGAGTTCGGAGAAATTTTTTGTAAGGCGCGAACCGATCGCGCCGAAGATCCAATCGAGATTGCCGCCGCGTTCGACGCGCGCGCGCTCGTGACTGAAATTCCACACGTGACGTCCCCACGATTGCAGTTCGACAAATTTGAACGTGGCATCTTGCATCACCTGGATTTCGACGATTCCCGCGTGCAGTGAATTTGATCCAGTTTCGTCGGGCGACGCCGCCTCGTGGACATACGTCACGGACGCGCCTTCGTCCACAAGGACGAGGATGTGCGAGATGTGAGCCAAGTCTGCGCCGGGACCCCACAACACGGAGTGAAGCGGTTCGTCCACGGTCACGCCTTTGGGGACGTACAACACAACTCCGTTTTGCGCGAACGCGCCAGCCAACGCGGAAAATTTCCCTTCCTCAACGTTGACGGTCTTGCCGAACATTTTCGCAAGCAGTTCAGGATGTTTTTCTTCCGCAGTTTTCAAGTCAGTGAAAATGACGCCCTTCTTTGCGATCTTTTCATCCAACTCGATCTTTGAGCCGCCGGGCAACAAAACGATCTGTCCGCCGTGTTGATCGGCAACCAGAGGACGAAGCAGATCTTCGCGGACGGGAGGCAAATCGTCGAACGCGCCATCCTTCGGCAGGACGAATTTATCGGCGGGGAGCGCGTGAATATCCGTGCGGCGCCATGCCTCTTCGGTCGTTAGGGGGAGAGAATGTTTCCTAAAGGCGGACCAGGCTGAGGTCCGATAAGAAGCGACTGCCCCTTGTCCCATGCGAATATCAGATTCGGCGAATGCAAAATCCTTCGCGGCAGAATCCGCGCGTCTAGTTTTTGAAATTACTACTTTTGGTTTTTCTTGCATGTGAATTCCTCAAGTCGAAAGTCAAAGGTCGAAGGTCTGGCTTTTGACTTTCGACCTTAGACTAATTTATCCGATCGACCCTTCCATCTGCAATGCGATGAGGCGGTTCATTTCGACGGCGTATTCCATCGGCAGTTCTTTGACGAGCGGCTCGATGAAACCAGAGACGACCATGGTGGTGGCTTCTTCCTCGCTGAGACCGCGCGACATGAGATAGAAGAGCTGCTCCTCGCCCACTTTGCTGACCGAGGCTTCGTGACCGATGGTCACATCGTCTTCGTCAATTTCAATGTATGGATACGTGTCGGAGCGCGATTTGGGATCGAGCAGAAGCGCGTCGCACACCACGTTCGATTTGACGCCCTTCGCGCCTTTGTGCACTTTGAGCAGACCGCGATACGAAGCGCGTCCGCCAGACTTTGAAATTGATTTGGATGTCACCTTGCTGGAGGTGTTCGGCGCGAAGTGAACCATCTTCGAACCCGCGTCCTGCGTTTGACCGGGACCTGCGAACGCCATCGAAAGCATTTCGCCATGCGCGCCCGGTTCCATGAGGTAGCATGAGGGATATTTCATCGTGACCTTCGAGCCGATGTTGGCATCCACCCATTCATGCGTGGCGTCAGCGAAGACCTTGGCGCGTTGGGTCACAAGGTTGTACACATTCGTTGACCAGTTTTGCACGGTCGAATAGCGCGAGCGCGCGCCTTGTTTGACGATGATCTCGATCACGCCGGAGTGGAAGGAATCGGTGGTGTACTGGGGCGCTGTGCAACCCTCAACGTAATGCACCGACGCCCCTTCGTCCACAATGATGAGCGTGCGTTCGAACTGTCCGACGTTCGCCGTGTTCAAACGGAAATATGCCTGCAACGGCAGATCCACTTTGACGCCTTTCGGCACGTAGACGAACGATCCGCCCGACCAGACCGCGCTGTTCAACGCGGCAAACTTGTTATCTTCAATTGGAATCACTGTCCCGAAATATTCACGGAACAGATCGGGATATTGCTTCAAGCCGTCTTCGATCGAAAGGAAGATGACGCCTTGCTTTTCGAGATGTTCCTGAATCGAGTGATAAACCATCTCCGATTCGTATTGCGCGCCGACGCCCGCTAAAAATTTCCGCTCCGCTTCGGGGA
The DNA here is from genome assembly GCF_057138825.1 of Candidatus Defluviilinea gracilis. Taxonomy (NCBI): domain Bacteria; kingdom Bacillati; phylum Chloroflexota; class Anaerolineae; order Anaerolineales; family Candidatus Villigracilaceae; genus Candidatus Defluviilinea; species Candidatus Defluviilinea gracilis. The sequence goes on along the minus strand of NZ_DBNHEF010000061.1, from coordinate 23,486 downwards.
TGCCCAGTTTGTCGAACGTCCGCTTAATGTCATCGGGAACATCGTCCCATGATTTTTCGCTCTTCTCCGTCGGCTTGACGTAGTAGTAGATATTATCGAGGTCCAACTCTGCGAGAGTCGGTCCCCAGTTCGGCATGGGACGCTTCATGAAATGTTCGAGCGCTTTCAAGCGGAAGTCGAGCATCCATTGCGGCTCTTGCTTCATACGCGAAATGTTTTCCACCACGGCGCGGGAGAGTCCGCGTTCCGATTTGAACACGTAATTATCGTCGCGGTCGTGGAAGCCGTATTTATATTGTCCAATATCTTCAAGCAGTTGCGCATCTTCAGACATAGTATCTCCAATTTGTCAGCCACAGAGAGCACAGAGACTCTGAGAAAAGATTTAAAACTCATCTTTCTCAGTGGGCTCTGTGGCTAATTATGCGGCGACTTCTTCGTGTTTCTCGCGCACCCAATCGTAACCTTGCTCTTCAAGATGCAACGCGAGGTCGGGTCCGCCCGATTCGACGATACGCCCGTCCAGCATGATGTGGACGAAGTGCGGTTTGATGTAATTCAGCAAACGTTGATAGTGTGTGATGACCAGCACGCCGAGTTCGGATCCGCTCAGGGCGTTGACTCCCTCCGCCACGATGCGCAGAGCATCGATGTCCAGACCCGAATCGGTTTCATCCAAAATGGCGATCACGGGCTTCAAGGTTGCCATCTGCAAAATTTCGGCGCGTTTCTTTTCTCCGCCCGAGAAGCCGTCGTTGAGGTAGCGGCCCGCAAAATTCTGATCCATTTTCAACATGGACATTTTTTCTTTGAGCAGTTTGCGGAACTCGGGAATCGGCATGCCCTTGTCTTCGGGATTCTCCGCGCGTCGGCGGGCATTGATGGCTGTCCGCAAAAAGTTGGCGACGGTGACGCCGGGGATGGCAACCGGATACTGGAACGCGAGGAAGATTCCGAGGCGCGAGCGCTCATCGGGTTCGAGTTCCAAAACGTTCTGCCCTTTGAAAATGATTTCGCCTTGTGTGACGGTGTAATTGGGATGCCCCATCAATGTGTATGCCAATGTGGACTTCCCCGTTCCGTTCGGTCCCATAATGGCGTGGATCTCGCCCTGGTTGACAGTGAGCGAAAGCCCTTTGAGAATTTCCTTGTCTTCGATGCTCACGTGCAGATTCTTGATTTCGAGTTGCGACATGCGTGATTTGCTCCTGAGATGATTCACTGTCCCGCGGGTTTCTGTTGAAAAAATGACCCTGCCACATACCTGCGGGGCGCTTATAGTGCCGGTCGGCGGCATTATAGCAGGGCTGGAGCGAAAAGTCAATATTTATGATATTTTTCTAGTATATTGACAATACAAAAGCAGACGGTTATACTCCGCCACATGAAAAGCACGAAGGACAAGATTCTCCAAACCTTACTTCGCAAGCCGAAGATCACGATCAACGAGATTGCGGAGGCTGTGGGCATCAACGCTATTTCCGTGCGCCATCATCTGTCGAATCTTGAAAAGGAAGGGCTCATTACCGCTGAAGAAGAGCGTCACGGCGTAGGGCGCCCGCGTCTGATGTATTCACTCACCGAAGATGGCATGGAGCGCTTCCCCACCAAATACCTGCGCTTGACAACCAAATTACTGGCGCAGATGAAAGAATCCATGCCGGCGCCAACCGTGGCAAAATTATTCAGCCAGGTTGCGGAAGGAATGGCAAGCGATTATTCAGAGCAGGTGAAAGGCATGAGCATGGAAGCCCGGCTGGAGTTTCTAAAAGAGACGCTCGCCCAGGAAGGCTTTACTGTGGAATGGGAGAAGAAGGGTAAGGAATACCAGATCCACGAAATTTCATGCCCTTATTATCAGATTGGCATTGCCCATCCGGAAGTGTGCGCGGTAGACCAGACCTTGATCTCAAAAATGCTTGCCCTGCCCGCCCAAAAGGTACAATGTGTGTTGGACGGCGGCCCGCATTGCACGTATGTGGTGAATGTAGGCAGTAAAAATTAACTTCAAAAACCTCGCAAGTCTCGAAGACCTGTGAGGTCTACAACAACGAGGAAATATGACCGAAGAAACCGTCAACGAAATCCAATGGACGATCCACCAGACTAATCCTGAGCTAGTTCAACCTGCCCGCGCGAGCCTCTCCGAGGTGATCGACCCGGAGATCGGGATGCACATCATCCAACTGGGATTGGTGCGCGACATTTCCATCGAAAACGGCGTTGCCCACGTGAAAATGATCCTTACCACCCCGTTCTGCCCGTACGGTCCCGCCATGATCGAAATGACCAAAGCCAAAGCCATGGAAGGACTCAACATGCCTGTCACCATCGAAATGGGCATGGACATGTGGGACTTCTCGATGATGGAAGATCCCTCCGCGTTGGACTGGGGAATGTACGCGTAGTTCGCTCGTCTGGTAGTCAAGTTGTCATTTCTCTACCGTACATGAAAGCTTTTTACCGCAAAGCACGCTAAGGTCGCCAAGTTAAAAAGGTTTTCTTTGCGTTCTTTGCGGGTGTCGCATGGCGCCATGGCGACACTTAGCCGTGCAAATGTATGGTAGAAAGGTTGTTATAAAAAGACGCCGTCCGTAAGGGCGGCGTCTTTTCTCTTCACCTTTCATTTCTCAGTGATCGTAATCGTCTCGATCACATCGGCAGGGACGCCGGAACCCGGCTCCGTGCGCGTAATACCGTTGACCACATCCATGCCCTCGATCACTTGCCCAAAAATCGTATGCAAACCGTTCAGCCATTCGGCTGGTCCGAATGTGATAAAAAACTGACTACCGTTCGTGTTCGGACCCGAATTCGCCATGGCGAGCAGTCCGGCCTTGTCAAACACAAGATCGTCGCGGATCTCATCCTCGAAAGAATAGCCGGGATCGCCTGTCCCATCCCCGAACGGGTCGCCGCCCTGCGCCATGAAGCCGTCGATCACGCGATGGAACGTCAAGCCGTTATAAAAACCTTCACGGGCGAGGAATACAAAATTATTCACGGTCACTGGCGCTTTGTCTGCAAAGAGCTCAGCCACAAACTCGCCGCCATTTTGCATCTTGAACGCGGCAAAATACTTTGCGGATGGGTCAATGGTCATTTCGGGAGGCGACGCATATTGCATGATCTGAACCCGCTCCGCCTGTTGCGTCGGACGGTTTCGCACAAAAACAAAAACCAACCCCACAACCACCAGAAAAACGATCGCAAGACCGACCCGTTGAACGGTCTGCTCCGATTGTTTTGCCTGCAACGCTCTTTCGCGCTCGTCGATCTTCTTCTTGTTTGCCATATCTGCTTTTCTCCTAATTCCTGTCGGGATATTTGAAGTGGCGAAACAAGTGTGCAAAAACCATCTTTGCCACAGAGAACACCGAGACCGCAGTGAAAAACTCAAATTCTCTGTGGACTCTGTGACTGTACACACCCAAATAACCACTCCCGGGATATTTCCGACGATTCTAGCATACTCATTACCGAATATAATGGGAACCATGCAACCATACGCCTTCAAAAAACATATCACCATACCTCAAGATCACGGCTCGTGGGTCTTCATCCTCAGCCCATTACTGATCGGCATCTTTGCCGGGAACACCTTCAACTACGGCTCCTTCAACCTGATCGTCGCGGCAATGGCGGCGTTCATGCTCCGCCAGCCCACAACCGTGCTGGTTAAAATTCTCGCGGCTCGCCGCCCGGATAGCGAACTACCCGTTGCGCGGTTCTGGCTCGCCCTCTATTCAGCCATCGCCCTGGTATCGGTCATCGCCCTCGTCCTTGAAGGTTTCTACTTCATCCTGTATCTGGCGGTTCCGGGCGCGTTCGTCTTTGGCTGGCATTTATGGCTGGTGCGCAATCGCGATGAAAGAAAACAGGTCGGCGTCGAGATTATCGCCACAGGCGTGCTATCGCTAACCGCGCCCGCCGCCTATTGGATCGGTGTCGGACGATACGACCCCGCAGGCTGGTGGTTATGGATCCTTGTGTGGTTTCAATCCGCGGCAAGCATTATCCACGCCTACATGCGACTCGACCAACGCGTCTTGAAAGCGATGCCCACTCGCAACGAATCGTGGAAGATGGGATTCCGCGCCGCGCTCTACACCACCTTCAACCTCGCTTCCACCCTGACGTTAGGCTTGCTCGGCTTTCTCCCCAGCCTTCTCTTCCTCCCCTACCTCTTACAATGGAGCGAGACCATCTGGGGAATCTTTTTCCCCGCCGTGGGATGGAAACCCACCCGCATCGGCGTTCGCCAGTTGATCGTTTCCATTTTGTGGACAGTATTGTTTATTCTTGTGTGGAGGTGATGTGACCCGCGCTTTCATACCCGGAACGCGGTTTTTTCCGCGCGATTTGCCGAATACGCCGAACTCGTCAGGAAGATGCTCATGCGTCAACGGAGATGAACTTAGATGAGCCAATCAAACCTGGAATTGCTCGCTGAAATTCAAGGTCGCTGGCAGGCGGATATCATTAAAGGATACCTTGCCCTGCATGGGATCGATGCCCACCTCGCGCAGGAGGCGATCGGTCAACTGATTCCCACAAACTTGGACATCTTTGGACGCGTGGAAATTTTTGTGGCAAACGAAGATCTGGACACTGCCCGAACTTTAATGGAAACTTATTTTGATAACATGGAGGCGAAATGAATTTCGATTTGACCGAGGAACAGACGCTCTGGCGCAAGACCGTTCATGAGTTTGTGGCGAAGGAAGTGCAACCCAAAGCCCAGGAAGTGGACGCGACCAGTGAATTCAACTGGGAGGCAACGCGCAAGATGGGTCCGCTGGGGTTGCTGGGGTTGAACATTCCCGAAGCGTACGGCGGCGCGGGCGTGGATTCGATCAGCGCGGCGATCGCACTGGAGGAATTGGGTTGGGGGTGTGGATCAACCGCACTGGCGATTGCGGCGCATAACGGTCTCGGCACAACTCCGATCGTGCTGTTCGGAAGCGAATTGATGAAATCAAAATGGCTGGCTCTCGTATCCAGCGGAAAAAATAAGCTCGCCGCGTTGTCGCTCACCGAACCGGGCGCGGGCTCCGATCTACAGGGAGGCGTGATCACGAAAGCCGTCAAAGATGGGAACGAGTGGGTGATCAACGGCGCGAAGATGTGGTGCACGAACGCGTCCATCGCTGAGTACATCGTCACGCTCGTCCGCACGGATGCGAAAGGCGGCTCGCGTTCGTTGAGTCAAATTTTGGTGCCGACGAGTTCGCCGGGGTTGAAGATCGGTCGCGCCGAGAAAAAGATGGGACTGCGCGGCTCCCCCACCCATGCCGTGACGTATGAAGATGTGCGCGTGCCGCTCGATCATTTGGTGGGCGAAGAAGGCAAGGGATTGCAACAAACGTTGTCGATACTCGATGGCGGGCGCGTGGGCATTGCGGCAATTTCAATTGGGCTGGCGCAAGCCGCGTTCGAGTATGCGGTCAGTTACGCCCGCGAACGCAAAGCCTTTGGCAAGCCCATCGCCGAGCAACAAGCCATCCAATGGATGCTGGCAGATGCGGCGACCGAGATCGAACTCGCCCGCACAATGTTGTACAAAGCCGCATGGCTCAAAGAGCAGGGACGCAACTTCAACAAGGAAGCCGCCATGGCAAAGATGTTTGCCACTGAAATGGCGGAACGCGTCTGCCGTAATGCGATCCAAATTCACGGCGGCTACGGCTACTCGAGCGAATATCCCGTTGAAAGAATTTATCGAGACGCGAGGTTGATGACGATCGGCGAGGGGACGAGCGAGATTCAACGGTTAGTGATCGCGCGGCATGTGTTGGCGAGCGAATAGACAGAGAGACGGTCACAAGCGACCGTCTCTCTGTCTATATGGGCATGGTTGATATAAGGCGAATACTGTCGCGTCAAGAACTTCCCAGTAGCGCCTATGCGCCGTTCCTCGCCGCAATGGGACCCAGATACGACTCCAGCAACGCGTCCATCTGCTCCAGCGACTCGCACACGAACAGCATCGGGTTGAAGGCGTAGACCGTCTTCGGGATGCGGGCGATGGTCTCGATGTCGAACGGCGCGATGATGACCTCGCCGCCGAAGATACCCTCCTGCTCGATGCCCAAACTCTGATACAGCGACAACACCACGTTCCAGCCTGCGTCGGCGGAGGACATCTGTCCCTTTTGGTGGAGCGCGTTCACCCCGTCTATGATGCGGAACAATTTATTCTTGTTCGCCATAAACTGGTGATGCACCTGCTTGTACACATCGTGAGTAAAGTCAATCACGTTATCGCGCCCGAGGCGGTAGAACTCCATGATGGTGCGCGTCAACTCTTTGCGACCTGAGATGATCCCCGCGCCGAAGACCTTGAAGCGGTTATCCTGCACGACGAGTCCGAACTCCGTGCTGTACCACGCCAGACGTTTGATCACCTCGCGCTCTTCTTGAGTCGCTTTCATGTAGGCAGGCGCAAATTTATCTTCGATGCGCGCATAAAACTCCTGCGTCAAGAACGGCAGATGCCCAAAGATGTCATGGAACATATCTGGCTCAGGCGTAAATTCCATTTGGTCGCGCGTGCGCAAATAATCGGTGATGAGGAACACGCGGTTGGCAAATTTTTTATACCAATCGTCCGCCATCGTGTAACGCACCACCGTCCGCTCGATGCGCCAGCCCGAACGCGGCGTGATGTTCCCATTCAAATGCGCCACCGTCGAAATGCCGCGCGGGTCGAGTTGCAGAAATCCCATCCCCTTCTTCCATTCGTCGCAGATATGCTCAACAAGATACGGCTGATGCACGCCCGCGTATAAGTCCGCCCAAATGGCGTGCTGCTCGGCGGAAAAACTGATCTCCTGATTTTCGCTCGAATATTCTTTGGTTGGGTCAACGTGTTGTTCGGCAATATCCCCCGTGTAAACTGTTGAGGTTTGATTGGTAGCCATTGGTTCACCTTTCTTGATCGATGAAGGAGTCGGCTTGCGACGAAAATATATCACCGCCAAACATGAGCGTCAAGTTTCGCCCGTACCGCAAAGTTCACTTTGCGCGTTCTTGATGCAGTACAACTCCTCAAGATCGTAGTCAATCTGGATTACAATCTCTCTCATGCCCGATCAGCCTCTCAAAAATAAAACCGTCCTCATCACTGGCGCGGCTCGCCGCCTCGGGCGGATGTTCGCACTGGCGTGCGCGCAAGCGGGCGCGGATGTCGTCATCCATCACGCGCACTCGCAAGCGGATGCTGAATCGTTACGCGACGAAATCACGCGACTCGGTGGACGCGCGTGGATTGTTCAAGCGGACTTAAACGATTCAACTCAGACGGGCGACCTGATTCGGCTTGTCAACGAATCCACGCCTCTGCATTTTCTCGTCAACAGCGCCGCGATCTTCGAGTCACTCACGTTCGATTCAACCACGCTGGATGATTGGAACCGTCACCTCGCCCTCAACCTCACCGCGCCTTTCCTCCTCAGCCAAGCCTTCGCCCGTCAAGCAGACGAAGGCGCGCGCATCGTCAACATCCTCGACTGGCGCGCCCTCCGCCCCGCCGCCGACCACTTCCCCTACACCGTGAGCAAATCCGCGCTCGCGGCGATGACCAAGTCCATGGCGGTTGCCCTCGCGCCGAAGATCACGGTCAATGGACTTGCGCTCGGCGCCATCATCCCTCCCGCCGATGGAAACGCCTCGCCCGACATCACGAAAAATATCCCCATGAAACGCTGGGCAAAAGAAAATGAAGTGGAACAAGCCTTGCTGTTCCTGCTCACCTCCCCCACGTTCATCACAGGCGAGATCATTCATGTGGATGGCGGAAGACATTTGGTATAGTCGTAGTGGCGACTTCAGTCGCCCACGCAGAACGACTAAAGTCGTTACTACATTCAAAGGAAATCCCCATGGACAAAGTCATCATCAAAAACCTGCTCGCCCGCGGCATCATCGGCGTCAACGACTGGGAACGCAGCCGCGCCCAAAATATCTTGATCAACCTCACCCTCTTCACCGACACGCATCGCGCGGCGGAGACCGATCACATCAACGATTGCGCGGATTACAGCAAGATGTCGAAGAAAGTGATGGCGCACGCCGAAAGCGTACAGCGTCTCACCGTGGAAGCGCTCGCCAACGATCTGGCGAAGCTCTGCCTTGAGGATGCGAACGTGCAAAAAGTCATCGTCCGCGTGGAGAAGCCAGGCGCGGTGCGCTTTGCCGAATCGGTGGGCGTGGAGATCGAACGTAGCCGCGATGAATGAACTCCACCTCGCGTATTTGAGTCTGGGGTCGAATATCGAGCCTGAGGTCAACTTGCCGAAGGCGGTGAAATTATTATCAAAACGCGGGGAGGTCGAAAAAATTTCAAGCACGTGGGAGACAGAACCCGTCGGCGGCGAGGGTGGAAATTATTTGAACGCGTGTTTGTCCTACAAAACAACACTCGCGCATGATGAATTGAAGACCACGATTCTTCATCTCATCGAATCAAGCCTTGGACGCAAACGCACGCAAGACAAAAATGCGCCTCGAACCATTGACATTGACATCGTCTTGTTCGACGACGAGATCGTCGGCGGACGCTGGCTCTCGCAATTGTTCGTCGTTGTGCCGCTGGCAGAAATTTATCCCGACTTTCAAAACCCCACCTCTCATGAAAGCATCGCAGAAACAGCGACGCGCCTCCGCCGTGAATTTTGGACGGAGACGCGTCGGGATGTGTTGCTAGGCTGACGAGGGCGAACCAGCCCGCCCTGCGAACGAAGCGCGGCGTCAGAACTGAATCGGTTTTGCTCCGCGGCTGATGTTATCCAAAAATTCCTGCCGCGTCGCCAGGCTCGCGCGGAACGATCCGTGCATCGCGGAAGTCGTCATGCGCGCGTCGTGCTTCTTCACGCCGCGCATCATCGCGCACAAGTGCATCGCTTCGACGACGACCGCCACGCCTTGCGGCTCAAGCGTTTTTTGGATGAAGTCCGCGATCTGGCGCGTCATGCGTTCTTGAATTTGCAAACGACGCGCGTACATATCCACGATGCGCGGAATTTTCGACAAGCCGATCACTTTGCCCTTGGGGATGTACGCGACGTGCGCGCGGCCGATGAACGGCAGCATGTGATGCTCGCATAAACTGTAAAATTCGATGTCGCGCACGATGACCATTTCGTCGTAGGCGATGTTGAACAACGCGCCGTTGATGATTCGCTCAGGCTCGGCCGTGTAGCCGCTCAACAATTCGGTATACATCCGCGCCACGCGGTCGGGCGTGTTTTTCAATCCTTCGCGTTCGGGGTCCTCGCCCACCGCTTCGATCAACTCGCGGATGATGCGGCTAATGGTTTCTATGTTAATCTTGCTTTCGCTTGCTTCGTTCGATTCCTCGTCAGACTCCATGCTCGCTCCTTGAACATTCAGCCCGACAATGTTTGCCGGGCTGATGATTTTTTTCTTTCGTCAGGACTTACGCAGTTGGCGGGCAGTTCGATTTGCCAAGCAAATCGTGCCGCCGCCGCAGTGCAACTACGGCAAAACAGGTTCAACTGCGTACGTCCTATTTCGTTTTACCCGACGATCGGTTCGATCAACCCATACGACCCGTTCCGCCTTCGATACAACACTTGGATCGAATTCTTCTCGGCGTTGAAAAAGATGAAAAAGTTGTTATGCCCCAGCAGGCGCATTTGTTCAACGGCTTCATCTTCATTCATCGGCATGATGATGAACTTCTTGCGCTTCGCGATCAACGGCAGGAGTTCGCCGGTCTCGTCCACCGGCATCTCTTCTTCCTCCACCACCTCCGCCGCCGAACGCCCATCGCCGCGACCGCGATGACGCTTCCCTTTGTACCGTTCGATCTGCCTCTGCATTTTATCCAACGCCGTATCGAACGCGAGATGCAGATCGTCCGCTCGCTCCTCCGTTCGCAGCAGAAATCCTTTTCCGCGCACGGTCATTTGCGCCACTTGCCGGTCGCTCGCCTGCCGCGCGTTCTTCTCGTGCGACAACTCGATGTAAACTTCTTCTATATCTTGAAGGAGCCGCTCAAGTTTGGCGGTCTTCTTTTCAACATACTCGCGGGTGTTATCGGTCAAACGCATGTTTCGAGCCTGAACATCGATCTTGCTTGTCATGACAGACCTCCTGAAATTATTTTATCAATCACGCATATGCGCGATTGTCAAACGCGATTCAGATCGTGATGTGAAAGCGCCCGCGCGATCGTGATGGCGTAAATCTCTGATGCGCCCGCAGACAGCAACGCGTCGGCACAGGCGGAGATGGTGGAACCGGTCGTCGCCACATCGTCCATCAACAGGACGGACTTCCGCTTCACCTCCGACGGGTCAGCCTGATACGCCGCGCGGACGTTTTCTCGCCGTTCAGCCGCCGTCAAGCCAACCTGCGTGCGCGTCTCGCGGACCTTTCTCACTCCATGCGGCGCGTACGAAATCCCAAGTTCATACGCGAGAGGCTTCGCAACGAGCGCAACTTGATTATATCCTCGCTCTTTCAAACGAGCCTTCCCCAACGGAATCGGGATCAACATATCCACATTCCAGTTCAACTGCTGGGCAAATTCCGCCATGTCTACCGCGATCGCATCCGCAAGCCCAATGTTGCGGCGATACTTGATGGTATGCAACGCGTTCTGCACCGGCGAATCAAAAACCGCCCAAGAACGCATCATTCGATACGCGGGCGGGTTTACTTTGCATTTCTCGCATCGTTCAGCCCCTTTCGTTGGTATTCCGCATTTCTCACAGAACGGTTTGCCGATTTTCGGCGCGCGCTTCCTACAATCAGCGCACCAGCGCGAACCGGGTTTTCCGCATCCGCCGCACACGGGCGGGAAGAGCAAATCCAACCCGCTCCAGGTCCATCGGTACAAGCGATACGACCACGGAATGTTTTTCAAAGCAGTAGATCACAAAGTTGCGTAAATATTAAGCGCCGCCGGAGTGAGAATAATGATCATAATGGACGGGAAGATCAACAACGCCATGGGGACGATCATCTTTACTGGCGCCTTATGAGCCGCTTCTTCCGCAATCTGGCGTCGCTTGACGCGCATTTGATCCGATTGAATTCTCAAAACGCGCGCCATGCTCACGCCCAACATTTCGCTTTGAATGATCGCCGCCACAAAACTCGATACTTCGGGGATTCCCAGACGGTCTCCCATCGCTTTCAAGGCTTCGCGGCGGGTCTTGCCCAACTGCACTTCGCGAATGGTCCGCGCAAATGCCAAAGAAAGTTCATTCTCCCATTTCTCGGTCACTTTTGCCATGGCGGCGTCAAAACCCAAGCCAGCCTCTACGCAGATCGTCAACAAATCCAAGGCGTCGGGCATTGCCCTGCGCACTTCAGATTGCCGCTGGGTGATTCGGCGCGTCAAGATGAGATGCGGCAGAAAAAACCCTCCAAAGAGCGCGCCGCCGATATATAAAAAGTTGTTACTTGCTTGTGGCGCGGGATTCAAAGCCACCGTTGTAATCATGAATCCGCCCAACAAAACGGCGAGGATAAATCGAATTGCCAAAAACGTGGGCGCATCCACGGGCCAGGGGTTACCCGCCAATTCAAGATTACGGGCAGTATCTTGAATCATCTTTTGGGGCGTAAAGCGGGCTGAAAATTCGCCCAACCTCCTCACCGCCGGGATGAGCACCCGTTCGCTGAAGTTCTGAGAAAGCTCAATCTCCTCAAGAGACGCCACTTCGCCCCGCTGAATGAATTCCGAAAGCCGCTCCTGCAACGGATCGTCCGCTTCGCCTTGCGCGGCCGCGTTCGCCCGGATGCTGAAGACCACCACGGCAATAATGACCAGGACAACAACACCGCCGAAGATCAATAATCCAGCGCTCACATCACACCTCGATATCCGCGATCTTCATCATGATGAAATAGCCCAGCGCGATCATGCCGACAATGACTGCCACAGCCACAATTCCGCAGAGCGGTTGGGGTATTCCTCCGCGATCGTCAAAAAATCCTGCCAGATAGTCCGGGCTTACGAACCAAAGCGCCACGCTTAGAAACACCGGGATGAGAGACAAAACAGTTCCAGAGGTGCGCACGGAAGCGGTCAACACGCGAATTTCGCCTTTGATCCGCACGCGTTCCCGGATGGTGAAGGAAATCGTATCGAGGATTTCGGATAGGTTACCGCCAACTTCACGCTGAACATTGATCGCCGTGATCACGAAATCAAGGTCGTCGCTGGGAATGCGGCGAAGCATATTGTCAAGCGCCTTCTCCTGCGGGATACCGATCTGTATCTCCTGGACCAATCTCCTGAACTCATCGGAAATCGGCGCGGGAAGTTCCCGACTCACCGCTTCCATGGCTTGCATCGTGGAATACCCCGCCCGTAAGCCGTTTACCATCAGGTTCAGCATATCAGAAAGTTGATCGTTGAACTTGTAAAGCCGCTGAGTTTGTTGTCGTTTGACGTACAACCGCGGCAGGAAGAACCCGATCACACCGCCGATCACAGCGGAGATCCAGATCGGTTGGAGGAGAAAGCCAATCGCGCCCAAGGCCGCTACCGAAATAAAGATCAAAGCGTAATATTCAGATACTTTAAACTTGAGATCGGCGCGCGCCAACTCGCGGGCAACCCGGTCGCCCCAGGAAGATTTCGCAACCCGTCGGTTTAACCATTCACTGACGACAGCGCCTCGCGAGGATTCTTCCACTCGAGGCTTGTCATCTTCAAGGAATTGACCCAGGCGCTCCTCTACCAACGACCGGTCACTGATCACAGTAATGACTGCGCCAACAATGAGGAGGACCAGGAGGAGGATGCCCCCCCCAAGCAATATGACGGGATTCATTGATCACATACCTGCAAAATCGACCTGCTAATATCGTCGCCTTTCGCCAATACCAAAAATCGATGGGGGCAAATTAATACCCGACGCCTCGATCTTATCCATAAACTTGGGACGCAGACCCGTCGGGCGCAATCGTCCAACGATTTGGCCGTTCTCGATCCCGGTTTGTTCGAACACAAAGATATCGGTCATGGTAATCACATCGCCTTCCATGCCGCTGACTTCGGTGATGTTGGTCACTTTTCTTGTTCCATCGCGCATGCGCTCCTGATGGCAAATTACATCCACCGCAGAGGCAATCTGTTCACGGATGGCGCGAGCAGGGAGTTCCATACCAGCCATTAGCGTCATGGTTTCGAGGCGCGAAAGAGTATCTCGCGGACTATTTGAGTGAAGGGTGGTCATCGACCCATCATGACCTGTATTCATCGCCTGAAGCATATCTAATGCCGCCTCATCGCGGATCTCGCCCACCACAATACGGTCGGGGCGCATACGCAACGCATTGATCACCAACTGTCGGATTGTGATTTCACCGCGTCCTTCAATATTGGGCGGCTTGGATTCAAGCGTAACCACGTGTTCCTGACGAAGCTGCAACTCTGCGGCGTTTTCAATCGTCAAGATTCGTTCATCCACAGGGATAAAACTGGATAACACATTTAGCAATGTTGTCTTTCCAGAGCCTGTGCCGCCGGAAATTACCACGTTCAATCTCGATTCCACACACGCTTTCAAGAACTGCACGCCTTCAGCCGATAGCGATCCATACGTGATGAGTTGATCCACGGTAATTGGGTTCTTGGAAAATTTACGGATCGTCAGGACAGGTCCAACGAGCGAGATTGGGGGAATCACTGCGTTCACACGGGAGCCGTCCGGCAAACGGGCGTCGACATATGGGCTTGATTCGTCGATGCGCCTTCCCAGAGGCGCCACAATACGGTCGATGATGCGCATGACATGATCGTTGTTCTCAAAAGTGACCGGCACGCGATGAATCTTACCTTTACGCTCAATATAGAGATTTTTCGCGCCGTTCACCATCACTTCCGTAATGGTCTCATCCTCCAGTAAGGGTTGTAACGGACCAAAACCAAGGATTTCCGCCGTGATCTGCTCAAACAAACGGGCTTTTTCAGGCCGTGACAGAACGATGTTTTCTTCCGCCAAGATTTGTTCGAAGAGATCCTGGATCGTTTTGCGAACATCATCGGTCCGCGAGATATCCATGGTAGGATCGAGTTCGGATAGTAGTTTATTCTGTACGCGGGTTTTCAGGTCGAAGTATGTGCCAGCCTGCGGCGATGTGATGGGCGCGTTTACGCGCCTTGCCTGCAAGGATGCAAGTTTTGAACCATCCCCTCCCTGATTGCCGGAGGATTGTCCGCCGCCGGACGACCCCGTCTGTCCTTGTTCAATTCTTTTCAATAGAGACATATATATCTCCTATAACTCTTTGCTTATCGCCTGGCAACCCGGCCCGGTTCACCGTCAGACTCGAGTTCGGCAACACGCGCCCGGACGTTTTCAGCCAAAGAAAGAATTCCTCGGGATGCAGGCTGATTTCTGGCTTCCAAAATAAACGGGACGCCGCGATTCACCGCCTTTGTTACAACTTGTTCGTCCAGCGGGATGATCGTCGCAACAGGTTGTTTTAGGTTGTCAGCCACCCGGTCCGGCGTGATATTAATCCGTTTGTCAAAGCGGTTCATCACAAAAATGATCCGGTCGCGATCGACGCCCATGGTTTGCAGAAGATCTAAAAATAAACGACAATTCTTGATCGAAGGAATATCCTGGGAAGTGACAAGAATGATGATATCGCTAATATCAAGAATGGAAAGGACGTTGTCGGTCAGGTAGGGTGATGTATCAACCACCACATAGGGGTAAAGTTTTTGCAGATATTCGAGCACCTTAGACAACTGCTCGCCAGTCACCTTTTCGGCGTATTCAGGGCGGCTGGGTGCGGCAAGGATGTGCAACCCCGATGCCGCATGTTTCACCATGACTTCCTCAACGATCTCCGGGTCGAGTTCTTCGGCTCGCGGCGCCAGATCGGCAATGGTATTCTTACCTTGTTCATTGACAAAGACAGCGACGTCGCCAAATTGAAGATTCGCATCCACCAACGCGGCGCGAGTGTCTTCATTATTTAGGGTCAGGGCAAGATTCACGGCAATGGTAGTGCAACCGACACCGCCTTTAGGGCTGTAAATCGTTACAATTTTCCCCTTCGTGCCATACGAATAACTAGTCCCAGCCATCGATCCCATGGCAGGCGCCACTTGGACCTGGGCGGCCTTCGCTTTTTCGCTCAGCGCCATTGCGCCAGCCCGACGAATCGCAGAGATCAGCTCGTCCCCCATGGGAGGTTTTGTGAGAAAATCACGCGCCCCGGCAAGCATAGCCCGCCGCATATAATTTTGATCGTTCTGAACCGAGAGGATGACCACCTGCACGGCAGGTTGTTTGGCTCGAATGGCTTCCGTCGCGGCTATTCCATCCATATCCGGCATGTTGATATCCATCAAAACAACATCCGGCTGCGATTCTAAGGATGTTTGAATTGCCTCCTTGCCGGTTCTCGCAACGCCAACAACCTCAACGTCAGATTCAAACTGAAGGAGTTTCCGAACATTCTCTCGTGTTTCGGAAATATCGTCAACGATCAAGACTTTAATTTTGTCGCCTGGTGCCATGAAGGATCAGCCTCTACTGATTGATGATCAACAATTCTCGATTAAGGCTCTGCCGGTACGGTGTCATTCGGTAACACCGGCGGGGTCAAGATATCAACTCGTGGACCGGTGGTATAGGGAAGTTTGGAAGGCAGGGAAATTCCGTACTTCGTCAACAAGTTGGTCAGAGTTGCCGCTTGTGTTTCGATGCGGGAAGTGTCATTCGGGTTGCGCAAGGTCATGGTAATGAGCGCCCCGTTATACATCAGGTAATTCAAATAGATCGAATCCTGAGGGTCAACCATGATGGTAATAATATCCGGCGCCGCTTGAGCCTGGGCTTGAGCAGGAGATGGAGTGGCGTTCGGATCCGCCGAGGGAGCCGCCAACGTGAAATTGCCAAGCTTCATCACAACCTTATCCTGCAAGATCATTTGACACACCATGCGAGGGCGTTGCGCTTCGGATGGAATCACATAAAACGGCTGTTGAAATGTGGGGTCAAGTTCCACCCGCCCCTGAGTTGATAGCTCGCCGCCAGACACAACGGCGGCAGACAGGACCGGCAAGGCATTGGGAGGAAACCCCGTTCCGGTAACGACTGATGTGCGATTGGGCAAAATGGTCTGATAGGCTGGGTCAATATCAATAAATAGTAAACAGGCATTGACGTTGACGTGGGCTCCATCATTGATCCCGTAGCCGGCTGTGGCGAGACGGCTCGTTGGAATCGTGATCGCCACCATGCCCGTCGGGATTTGAACCGCCCAAGCGGGACCGGAAATTTCCACCGGTTTCGATCCAACCATAGACGAGGTAATCACAACGCCTTGCTCCAAGGTGAACCGAGCGGTCTGACCCACCAAATTCGCCTCTTCGCCTGCGGTAAACATAACTTCTGCAACATTTGCCGAGGGAATGGAAAATTTGCCAAGCAAATCTGCCGTAATTTCAGCGCCTTGGGGAATGTTCTGGGCGGCATAGTAGATTTCAGTTACCGCCGTTTGGGTCGCTTGCTGCTGTGTGGCAGGGGCGAGCAAATTAAGGGCAACGAACAAGACTCCCAGCCCCACTACAAGAATTAATACAACGAAGATTAGTAATCGTCCGCGACGCATATTTCAGATCTCCTCTCTTGACTGTTCATCCGTCAAGCTGGTATGTCCATCTTTCCTGTGATTATACAGCATAAACAAGAGGCGATAATGGCAAATTAGTAAAAAAGTAGGACTCTGCCAATGGCAGAGTCCTACTTTTTGACAGGTCAGAGTGGGGTTACGGCAGGGAGTTGTTGATGCTGGAGAAGGTATTGCCGATCTTGGGTCCGAGCAACGTCATGACCGCAATCACAACGATCGCCACAAGAGCAATGATGATGGCATACTCAACCAAACCTTGACCTTTTTCTTTGGGTGCAAATAACATGATGAAATCTCCTTTTGATCTGAAATATTTACCTGAGGCATTCCTCAGTGTTGTTTCTATTGTATTCAGCCTTGGCTAAAAATCAAGATGGAGAGGATGAGAATCGCTTACAATCCTGTTATCTTCACCTAACGACTTTGAAACTTACGATCGCGCCGAAACCGCAAAAGAAACGCGCGCGCCTTTGCCCGGGGAACTGTCGATTTCGAAATTTCCACCCAACATCTCAGCCCGCTCGCGTATCAGTTTCAACCCAAGACTATTATTCTGGAGCGCGCTGTCGGGGTCAAACCCTTTACCATTATCGTCAATACTGACGCGGATTCGATCCTCTCCCAAATCTGTCAGCACTTTCACCTGGGTAGCCTGCCCATGCCGAGCCGAGTTCCCGAGCAGTTCTTGAATTGCGCGGAATAACATAACTTCGAGATAGGGTTGCAGGCGACGTTCATTACCGGTCACGGTGATGGTTATATCAATGCCTGTCTGTTCTCTGTAAGCGTCGGCATAACGACGGAGCGTGGGGACCAGCCCCAAGTCGTCCAACATCATCGGGCGCAACTCAAAGATGAAATTCCTCACCTTCTGGAAGGTGCCCATCGCGGACGATTTCAAATTATTCAATTCATCGCGAGCTTGGTTTGTATCCACATCCATCAGGCGCATTGCGATCTCGGTCTGGAGGATGAAATTCGAGAGCGCTTGCGCGGGTCCGTCGTGTATTTGGCGCGATAAACGCTGGCGTTCGGTTTCCTGCGCATTGACCAGCATTTCGACGCTTGCCATGGGTCCTTTGGATGCCGACCCGGGCGAAGCAGTGACCGCTCCGCCGCCTGCGGTCATTGCGCTTGCCCGTTCAAGCGCAGATTTGAACCGTTCGAGGTGGGTTTTTTCACTTTGGAGTTTTTCCAACTGCCCTCGCATCACAAACAGCCGTTGCTGGGCGTCCAGGGCGGAATCGTAGGCGTTTCGGATTTCCTGCTGGGGCATTTTATCCAATTGGTTCTGGACCTGTTGCAAGTGAGTGGTAATTGCCGCATTCCGCTGGGAAAGTTTGGAGACTTCAACCTGACTTTGCTCGATCATCAAGGTAATCTCACGCAACGCGCGGACTGTTTCGTCAAGTTCAGTTTGAATGTCCAATTCGCCGGCGGGCGATTCCATTTCCACAGACATACATTACTCCTGGGTTTTCTCTTGGTCGAATTGTAACTTAACCCAACCGCGCTTGAGGGCATAGACAACGGCCTGGGTGCGGTCTTCAACGCCGAATTTGCGAAGGATCGAGGTGACATGGTTTTTCACAGTCTGGTGGCTGATCCCCAACATGCCGGCAATTTCCTTGTTGCTCATGCCGCGCACAACACAACTGAGGACTTCCATTTCACGGTCCGATAAAGGATGAAATGGCGCGCCAGGCTCACTGTAGGATCGACGCGTGCCTTCCATCTGTTCGTCGATCCAGTGGTCAAGTTCGCGCCGGTTGAACACATTTCCGCCAACCGCGTACCTCCCCTCGGAAACGGCTCGAATCGTTCGCGCTAACACATCGGGTTCAATATCCTTTGCGCAATATCCAGCCGCGCCTGCGATCATTGCATGGATTGCCTGTTCGACATCGTCATAGCCGGTCAGCAAAACAACACGGGTCGGGATGCGATCGGATGACACGTGATGCGTAACTTGTTGACCATTCAAGCCGGGCATGTTCACATCGAGGATCGCCACATTGGGCTTCAACGACCGAATTTGATCAAGCGCGTCATTCCCATCTGAGGCTTGAGACAAAATCCGAAAATCCCGTTCCAGAGATAACGCATCCACCACCCCCTGCCGAAATAACGGGTGGTCGTCTGCAACGATCAGAGTGATTTCATTCATAATTCAATCCCATGTTTAACTGTGCGCCGGAGTATAGCACAGGTGGAACATGGGGGCAATTTGGCGAGTTTGCGCTTGCATTTCAATATCGTTTTAGCATTCATGATTTCCATTTTAAGACCTGAACCTGTTGCGCCGTAGTTGCACTGCGGCGGCAGTACAACTGCCCGCCAACTGCGTAAGTCCTGATTCATTATTTCCATTTTAAGACCAGCATGTGTTCATCGGGGTTTGTAGAGGATAAAGCCCCGCCCGCAACATGGATGATTTCCCGGTTTGCGAGTAGCGCATGATAAAAACCTGGGGGCGCAATCAGGTAATCAACCGACCGCTCGTTGAGATACTCTACCAGCCTAGCTTCATCGCGGATAAACGGGATCACTTCCGGATCAACCAACCCGGCAAGGTCAACAAGCGGATTTGAGACAAAATATCCCATCGCGCCGATATCATGAACGGCGAGGGTGTCGTCGGGTGGGATATTTTGTTTCACCCATTCGGCAGTGGCGACCATTTCACTTTCCACCCAGAGCACATCATCCGCATTTTGCAACCCGCCCAGGATGAAAAACAATACCGAGAACACCGCGACCAGAGTCGTCCACAGAAATTTCAGGCGCAGATTCGATGTTGCCCTCAACGCGAACCCAGCCATGCCTAACAATCCCCACAGGTAAAGGATGGGAAAAGCAGGGATGATGTAACGCCCGTGTTGATAGGGAGGCAACCGCAGGAAATAGATCAAGATATATCCAATAAACCAGATCACCCCAGCCAACGCGCCCCAATTTCGATTCCGAATTGCCCCGCCCACCCACCCTACTGCGCCGGGGAACAAAGCAATGAAAGGGCTCGCAAAAATGGGCGCCAAATAATCGACTAGGCGGTCTTTCAGCGGTTGGTCGAGCCAGGCGGCTTGATACTCCGCTTGCTTGGCGTAGAACGTATTTGGCATCGGGTTACCGGACAGCGCAAGATTGAACAACATATACAGAAGGAACAAAACCCCAAAACCGATCAACGCAGAGACAGCCGATCTACCGCGCGAGGACCAATTTTTTTCATTGAAGACAATCGTAAATAAAATCGGACCCAGCAATGTCGCTCCATCGGGACGAACCCACACACTGAGACCGGCAAGCAGACCCAACATAGCATAGCGCTTCGCGCCGCCGCTAAGAGCTGTTAGAACAAGAAAGATCAACAACGCGTGGAGCAGGGTTTCCATCCCGGAGGTTGCCGACCAGGTGAGATGCCAGGCAAACGCAAAAAAGATTCCCACCCAAGGGACGCGAGGCTGATACCCCGTCAGCAATTTTCGCGCGCTGGCTTCGGCTGAAATGGCGAGCAGGGTTAGCATCAACCATCCGAGAAAAAATGTCCAACCATAGGGTGCCAGGCGCAGTACATATCCGATCGAAAGCAGTAGCGTCCAAAGCGGAGAGGTGGAACCGGCAGATTGTTCGCCGAGTCGAAACGCCCACTCACCATGCTCGGCAAAATTTCTCGCATAGGTCAAGTGAATCCACGTGTCGTCAAGCGGAAAGCCGACACGAGCAATCAGAGCGCTGACCAACAAATACAGCCCCACGGCAACAAGCGCCGCGCAGGCGACGATCACGCGCCAATCAAGGGTTGGCTTCGATGAAATAGAGGCGCGCGCCATCGACTTCTCCTACAAAAATAAAATTTGAGTTCCCTTCCGGGATGTCGTATAAATCTTGAATCGCGTCGTACGTGCCACCCTTCTCAAGGACAAGATATCGCGCGTCAAATTTTTCCGCGACGGCAAGAATCGTCGCTTCGTCTCCAAACGGCAACGCGACCGCCGCCCGACCCGATGAGATGAAGTACCCGGGCGGATTACGGACGATCACCACATCCTTCGGGCTGATTCCACTTTCCTGAAATTTTTCCTCCACTTTCGCATACACGGCATCATCCTGCGCCCATCCGTCGGAGATCACGCGAAGATTCACGAGATAGAACGTCATAAACACAGCCAGAAAGATCATCATCCCTTGAAATACAAACGGCGCGTTTTTGTCTTTAAACTGACCACGATCGCGCGCCCACGCAAGGACGGCGTCCAGCCCGACCGGCGCGACAGCCCACCACATCGGCTGGAACGCCGCGCCCGCATGGAAAAAACTTCCGCGCGGACCTGCGAATGGAAAGACGACCGTCATCACAGCAAAAAGGATCAGCCAGCCTATTACCGCGACCTTTGTCCGCAATTCCTTTCGCAGACCCCACAATCCAACAACAATGAAAGGAAGAAGAAATATCTCGCCTTGCGCGCCAAATGCGATACCCAAGTTCGATGCGAGCGCGGCAAGCCGGTCTTGCAATGCCGCGCTCCAGCCTGCTTGCAGGAAGCCATCGCGAGTCAATGCGTCGAGCGGGTAGATGAAGGTTTGGTTGTAATTCTCAAGCCAGAGCAAACGTCCGCCGCCGGGGGCGAGGAACGAGTGAAACAAGGTATAGGTGCGATAATGCCAAAAGCCCATGGTCAGGATGTAGCCGAGGAGGGTGAGCAAGCCGGCAGAAAGTGTAGAGCGGGCTTTCGCAATCACACTTGCCTTCTCCATTCGAAAGAGGGGGATTAACCCCGCAAGACCGAGCCAGAGCAAACCGTCACTGCGCGAAAGAGTCAACAGGCCGGCGAGCGCGCCGAGGGCGAGGGGAATCCATTTTTCGTTACGGGGGGCAAGGAGGAAAAAAGTCGCGCCGAGAATCATAAAGATGGCATAGTTATCAGGGACGGGCATGAACGGCGCGTAGTATAGCGAGAAGATCGAAAGCAAACCTGAAGCCATGGCGAGGCGGGTTTGGCGAGAAATGTCGAAAGCGAGAGCGGCGATGAGGAGGGGCGCGCAGGCTGAAAGGAGGATGAACGGGGCGCGTCCAGCCGCGTAGGTGGTGAGTCCCATGATCCACATCCCCAGCGCAGAGATGATGGACGCCAGCGGCATCCAATATGTGTGCGAGGGATTGGGGAGTCTTTGCGGATCGCTGAGGTAATTCCAAATGTAGGGTTCGGTGAAGCCCTTGCCTTGCGCGAGTTGAATGCCGCCGGCAAAATAGTAATCGGCGTCCATGTAGCCCGGCAGGTTTTGATAGCGCGAGACCGCGATTGGGACAGCCAAGCCAACGAGGAAGAGAATAAGGTAATGACGCCAGTTCATTTGCGTAACCCAACTTGATCGAACCACGTGCGCGGCGAACGGACGGCAAACCAGCGCATCCAGTACAGGGCGAGGATCGCCGCCATGGGCGGAAGGGTCGCGAGTAGATCTTTGTACAGGTATGATGCAAAAACAAACGACGCGTAGTACAAACCGAATGGGATCAGCAAGCCGCTCGCGAACACGATGAAGCCCGCCATGATCGGGCGGCGATTCCAGCGCTCGGATACAAGCAGGAGGATCAAAATAAAAGCGGGTAACAACGTCGCATAGTTGGACGGGAACATCGGAAAGCCAAGCAAGGGCGTTGCGGCAAGCGCGAGGCAAGCGACCCAGGTAATGCGGCGAAAATGCTCCTGTGCCGCGCGAAGCATTTCGATGAACACGATGATCAGCAAAGCGGCAGAAATCGCTCCGCCCATAGGAAACCTCGAAGCGGGGAACCAAAATTCCAACATGGCGTTGAGGTTCAATGCCGCGCCGCGATACCCATCTGATAGCGTCGCGCGAATGTACGGGAGGAACCAGTCTGGCTTCATTAAAAAAGATACCGCGAGCAGAACGAAAAGCGCCATGCCAAACCCGGTCAGCGCCGCCCAGCGTTTATTGGCAACGACCAGGACGATGATGAATAGAAAAAATAACGCGCCGACTTCCCACTGATAGAGGAGAAGGCCAAGCAGTCCGCCGGCGAGTTCATCATTGAAGGAACGGAGCGCGAGCAGGACTGAGATGTAGATGAAGGTGAAGAATATTGCGGGCGACGCGGAGATCAGGGGCAAAAGGCTGTAGTAACCGAATAGCGAAAAAGCAAAAAGGCAGATAAGCGCCCAACGCGAAGCCTGCCATTCGAGCAGGCGCAAGGTAAGCAAAACGGTTCCCACCAATGCGGCTTCGGCGAAGAGCATCCAAATCCCGCGCGCGATCGAAAAATCGCTGAAGACCGCCAACGGCGCGTACAACAACACAATGTAAAACGGATCGTTCAGCACGTATCCATACTCGCTCGCCGATGCGGTTCGCCCATAGACCAATTCCTGCGCGCGCTCGGCAACGGCTGTGCTGTACGGCTCCACACCCTCGAACATAAAGGCGCGCGCGCCATTCCAACGTAAAGACAACCACTCGCCGCCGGGCAGGGACCGCGCGAGGAAGATGTTCAGCGCAAGCAATGCGGCGAGGGCAAGGAAAAACAAAATAAGGAAGCGAATATCATCCCAACTCCATCCTTTGCGCATTTTGCGAATATCTTGAAATGCCATATTCTCTCGAGTGGAACAACCGTGGAACTGCGAAGCCCGCTATGAACGCTAAGAATTCTGAAACTTCGCGATCCTCACGGTCCTGGTTAAAAAATTACGGGTGTCCCGTAATCAACGGGAAAGAGCCTCACCACGAAGGACACAAAGTCTTGCGCTGAGTTCGTCGAAGCGACACAAAGGGGGGAAAAGAGCCTAGATTCCTTGTGTTTTTCCTTTGTGACCGTCGTGTCC